>NZ_JBFUIU010000549.1:0-6138 GCF_056401695.1 Variovorax sp. P4_D9 | reverse complement strand
ATCAGGCCGGCGCCGGGCCGCCCCAAGGCGGCCTGCGGCCCCCCTCGGGGGGCAGCGACACACGAAGTGATGAGCGTGGGGGTCAAGTTATTCCACTTCGGCGATCAGCTCGATCTCGACGCAGGCGCCAAAGGGGATTTGCGCGACGCCGAAGGCGCTGCGTGCATGGGCGCCTTTCTCGCTGCCGAAGACCTCGGCCATCAGCTCGCTGGCGCCGTTGGTCACCAGGTGCTGCTCGGTGAAGGTGTGCGTGGAGTTCACCAGGCTCATCAGCTTGACGATGCGCTTGATCTTGTTCAGGTCGCCGACCGCCGCGTGCAGGGTGCCGAGCAGGTCGATCGCGATCGCGCGCGCGGCCTGCTTGCCTTCGTCCGTGCCGAGCGCGGCGCCGAGCTGGCCGACCCAGGGCTTGCCGTCCTTGCGGGCGATGTGGCCGGAGAGGAACACCAGATTGCCGGTGCGCACGAAGGGCACGTAGGCCGCGGCCGGGGTGGACACCGGGGGCAGGGTGATGCCGAGGCTAGACAGCTTGTCGTAGACGCTCATGAGGACTCCTTGTTCTGGGATTGGGATTGGGATTGGGATTGGGATTGGGATTGGGATTGGGATTGGGATTGCGACTGCGCGACGGCCGCTGCTTCTTCCTTCAGCTCCTCCAGCGGCCGCACCGTGACGCTGACGCCCAGCGTGTGGCGAGCGCCGCCGTGCAGCACGCCGCGCATCGGCGAGACGTCGGAGTAGTCGCGGCCGATGGCCAGGGTCACGTAGTCCTCGCCGGGCTGGCGGCCGTTGGTCGGGTCGAAGTCGGCCCAGTCGCCGGGGCCGTCGGTGCCGGGCAGGTAGACCGACACCCAGGCGTGCGAGGCATCGGCGCCCACCAGGCGCGGCTTGCCCGGCGGCGGCTGGGTCAGCAGGTAGCCGCTCACGTAGCGCGCCGGCAGGCCGATGGTGCGCAGGCAGGCGATCATGATGTGGGCGAAATCCTGGCAGACGCCCTTGCGCTGGGCCAGCGCCTCGATCGCCGGCGTGCTGATCTCGGTGCTGCCGGCGTCGTAGTCGAAGTCGCGGTACATGCGCAGCGTGAGGTCCATCGCGGCGTCGAAGGTCGGGCGGCCGGGCGCGAAGCTGGGCCGCGCGTAGGCCGCAAAGTCATCGTGGCGCGGCACGTAGCGCGAGGGAAAGACGAAGTCGGAGGCGGGGTCGTAGCGCGCGTCCTTGACGTAGCGGAATCGCTCCCGCACTTCTTCCCAGGGCAGTTCGCGCGCGATTCTCGGCGCCAGTACCGGCTGCGCGGTGTCGACCACGCTCTCGGCCGTCACGACCAGTTCCTCGTGGGTGGCCTCGAGCGCGAAGAAGGCGCGCGCGTTGCCGTAGACATCGGCCGATTCCTCGCGCAGCGCCGGCGTCGGGCTGATCGTCAACGCATGGCTCACGAGCCGCTGCGATTCCGTGTTCATCGGCTTCAGGTGCGCCAGGTGCTGCGCCGTCTCGACCGGCGGTGTGTAGTCGTAGCGCGTGGCGTGGGTGACGTGGAGAAGCATGGGGGGGACTTTACTCGCCGCCGCGGGCGAGCCGAAATCAGGCTCCGACGGAGCGCAGCGATTCGGACGTCAAGGTGAAATAGCGGGTGCCTATCGCATCGGACACGTGGTAGGCCGCGGTCTCGCAGGCCCCGAACAGGTGGACCAAGGACGGGTACTGCTGTTTGGGCCCGGGCTCGCACAGGCCTTCCAGCGTCCACTTGTCGGGGTCGGGCAGGTCGTAGGACAGGGCGGTGAGCTTGTCGGGCGCGCTGCCGGCCAGCCTGGCGATGCGCTTGCGCAGCGTGTGCGCGACCCAGGCCAGCGAGCGGGGGTTGTCGCCGTCCTGCACCAGCAGGTCGACCAGGGTGGCGACGTCGCGCCGCTGCTGATAGCGTGCGTGGAAGGTGATGGTGCTGTCGAACAGGGCCACCATGGCCTCGAAGCCGCTGACCTCGTGCACCGAACCGTTCTCGAAGCCGGCCGCCAGCGCGCTCGACAGGAACGCCAGGCGCTCGATGTGGCGGCCGATCGACAGGAGCCGCCAAGCGTCGTCGCGCGTCATGCGATCGGTCTGGGCGCCGGTGATCGCCGACAGCGCGCTGCTGGCGGATTCGAGCAGGCGCAGGGCGGCGCCGCTGGCGTAGCCGCCTTCGACCTTCTCGCTGGCCTGCTCGGCGCTGCGGCGCAGGAAGTCGGACTCGGCGCGCACGATCTGGTTCCAGTGGTCCTGCGACAGGCGTTCGCGCACCGCGGCAGCCGACTGGCGGACGCAGCGCAGGCTCCAGCCCACGCTGCCGCCGGTCTCGACGTTGCCCAGCTCGGCGATCAGCGCGCGCTCGAACACGCGCCGCGACTTCGGCAGGCTCGGCACTTCGGCCGGCACCAGCGCGTTGCGCAGTGCCAGCCGGTGCAGCCACTCGAGCAGCGTGCGCGAGGATTGGTCCTCGCCGCCCAGCAGATCGATGGTGAGGCGCGCGAGGCGCACCGCGTTCTCGGCCCGCTCGGTGTAGCGGCCGAGCCAGAACATGTTCTCGGCCGCCCGGCTGGTGACCGGCGCCCGATGCCGGGCCAGCGAGGCCGGCGTGGCGTGCGGCTGCAGCAGGGTGGTGCGGTCGACCTCGCCCTCGGTGCGGACCCAGACGTCGGCGCTGCTGCCGCCGCGCTGCATCGAGGCGATCTGGGCGTCGCGTCCGGCCAGCCGCGCCAGGCCGCCGGGCAGCACCCGCCACGAGTGCGGGCCGTCGCTGACCGCGAACACCCGCAGCAGCACCGAGCGCTGCGCGATGTGGCCGCGGCCGAGATCCTGGGTCCAGGTCGGCATCTGCGACAGCGGCAGGTAGCTCTGCACCGTGTGGGCCTCGCCCTGGCGCACGATGCGGCCGGCCCATTCGTCGAGCTCGCGGCGACCCATGTGGCGGCCGAGCACGGCGTCGAAGCTGGTGTGGGCGTCGATGTCGGGGTAGGTGGCCTTGATCGCGCAATCGCCCAGCTGCGGCAGCACGGCTTCCATCGCGGCGCGTTCGCCGCACCACCAGGTCGGCAGTGCCGGCAGCCGCAGCTTTTCGCCGATCAGCCGGCGCGCCAGCGCGGGCAGGAAGCCCAGCAGCGCGGGCGACTCGAGGAAGGCCGATCCGGGCATGTTGGCAACCAGCACGTTGCCGGCGCGGATCGCCTGCAGCAGCCCCGGCACGCCGAGCGTCGAGTCGGGCCGCAGCTCGAGCGGATCGAGGAACTGGTCGTCGAGCCGCTTGACCAGCCCGTGCACCGGCCGCAGGCCCTGCAGCGTCTTGAGGTAGAGGCGCTGGTCGCGCACCGTGAGGTCGTTGCCCTCGACCAGCGTGATGCCGAGGTAGCGCGCCAGGTAGGCGTGCTCGAAGTAGGTCTCGTTGTAGGGGCCGGGCGTCAGCAGCGCGATGTGCGGCGGCTGGCCGGCCGGGCACATGCGCTGCAGGCCTTCCATCATCGCGTTGTAGGTGGCCGCCAGGCGCTGCACCTGCAGCTTCTCAAAGGCCTGCGGAAACTGGCGCGCGATGGCCAGCCGGTTCTCGAGCAGATAGCCCAGCCCCGACGGCGCCTGGGTCCGCTGCGAGACCACCCACCAGTTGCCGTCGGGCCCGCGCGCGAGGTCGAAGGCGGCGATGTGCAGCCAGGTGTCGCCGGGCGGACGCACGCCATGCATGGCCCGCAGGTAGCCCGGATGGCCCTGCACCAGCGCCGCCGGCAGCAGGCCTTCGGCCAGCAGCTGCTGCGGGCCGTAGACGTCGGCCAACACCTGGTCGAGCACGCGCACGCGCTGCTGCACCCCGGCCTCGATCTGGGCCCAGCTGTGCGGGGAGACGATCAGCGGGAACAGATCGAGCGACCACGGCCGCTGCGGGCCGTCGGCGTCGGCGTAGACGTTGTAGGTGACGCCGTTGTCGCGGATCTGCCGTTCCAGGCTGATTGCGCGCCGCGGCAGGTCGTCGAAGCCGCCCGGTCCCAGGTTCTCGAAGAAACCGCTCCAGGCAGGGGCCAGCGGCCCCTGGTCGCGGAGGACGGCGTCGTCGTCCTCCGCCTGCGGCGCAGCGGGCGGCACGGAGGAAGCCTCGTAGAGCGGCGCCGGCTGCGACGGGGCGGCCGGGCGCGCTTCGTCCTCCGGCGTCGCGCCGCCGCGCAATTCGTCGAAATGGCCGGGCGCGGCCTGGGGAGCGAGCGCGGCCGCCAGCGCGGCAGGCGCTTCCAGGGCCTGGGCGTCGAAGAGGGATTCGTTCAGTGGGTCCACGGTGCGCCGATTGTCACACTGTGGTCACGGATGCCGAGGGCGGGCGCGTGAGAAAAGTCCGAAACTTCGCGCGCCGCCTCGACATGCTCATAGGCCAACCTCCGTGCTTCGCACTGCGGTGCGAGCGCCTTCGGGCGGCCGGGCGGCGCTCATCGCCGCAGATCGAGCGTGAACGGAAACTCGCGGCTGCCCGCCAGCTCGATGGTCGCCGGCGGTGTGCTCATCAGCCCTGGCGTGTGGCCCATCCGCGTGAAGCGCGAATGGCGCCGGCTCTCGGCCTCGTAGGCGTTGACCGGGAAGGTGTCGTAGTTGCGCCCGCCCGGATGGGCGACGAAGTACTGGCAGCCGCCCAGCGAGCGCTTCATCCAGGTGTCGACGATGTCGAAGGTCAGCGGCGCGTGGGCGCCGATGCTGGGATGCAGCGACGACGGCGGGTTCCACGCCTTGTAACGCACGCCGGCCACGAACTCGCCGACGGTGCCGGTGGGCTGCAGCGGCAGCACCTTGCCGTTGACGGTGATGACGTAGCGGCTCTCGTTGAGGCCGGTGACGCGCACCTCGATGCGTTCCAGCGACGAGTCGACATAGCGCACGGTGCCGCCGGCCGAGCCTTCCTCGCCCATCACGTGCCAGGGTTCGAGCGCGTTGCGCAGCGACAGCTCGACACCCATGGCCTGCACCTGGCCGACCAAGGGGAAGCGGAACTCGAAGTGCGGAGCGAACCAGTTCGGKTCGAAGGCGAAGCCGGCCTGGCGCATCTCGCTGATGACGTCGTCGAAGTCCATCTTGACGAAGGTAGGCAGCAGGAAGCGGTCGTGCAGCTCGGTGCCCCAGCGGGTGGCCGGCGCCTGGTACGGCTCGTCCCAGAAGCGGGCGATGAAGGCGCGCAGCAGCAGCTGCTGGGCGATGCTCATGCGAGCATGCGGCGGCATCTCGAAGGCGCGCAGCTCGAGCAGGCCCAGGCGGCCGGTGCTGGAGTCGGGCGAGTAGAGCTTGTCGATGCAGAACTCGCTGCGGTGCGTGTTGCCGGTGACGTCGACCAGGATGTTGCGCAAGGTGCGATCGACCAGCCAGGCCGGCATGTTCTGGCCGTAGGTCTCGCGGTTGCGGGCGATTTCCTTGAGCGCGATCTCGAGTTCGTAGAGCTGGTCGTTGCGGGCCTCGTCGACCCGCGGCGCCTGGCTCGTCGGGCCGATGAACATGCCCGAGAACAGGTAGCTCAGCGACGGATGGTTGTGCCAGTAGAGCAGCAGGCTGGCGAGCAGCTCGGGCCGGCGCAGGAAAGGGCTGTCGGTCGGCACCGCGCCGCCCAGCACGAAGTGGTTGCCGCCGCCGGTGCCGGTGTGGCGGCCGTCGGTCATGAACTTCTCGGCCGACAGGCGAGTCTCGAACGCCGCGTTGTAGAGGAACTCGGTGTGTTCGACCAGTTCGCGCCAGTTGTGCGCCGGATGGATGTTGACCTCGATCACGCCCGGGTCGGGCGTGACCTGCAGCAGCTTGAGGCGCGGATCGCGCGGCGGCGGGTAGCCTTCCATGACGATCTTGACGCCGAGCTGCTCGGCCGTGGCTTCGACCGCGGCGACCAGGTCGAGGTAGTCCTCGAGCCGTGCCAGCGGCGGCATGAAGACATACAGCACGCCCGAGGCGCTGCCGAGCTTCTCGGCCGCCGGGCCGTTGGCGCGGCGCGGATCGCGCACCTCGACGCAGAGCGCGCTGCGGGTGATCCAGTGGGCCGATTCGCCGCGCCGCGGCTGGCGCGGCGTGGTCGGGTCGATGGTCTCGGCCGTCGCGCGGGCCGCGCCGTCGCCCGGCGACTGCATGCGCAGCGCCGCCGGCGCGGCTTCGGGCTTCGGG
>NZ_JBFUIU010000548.1:0-6140 GCF_056401695.1 Variovorax sp. P4_D9 | reverse complement strand
GTCCTCAACGGGCCATAACGGCAGTACGGCTTTCTCTGAAGCTGCCGCTCATGAACTTTGACCAGCCAATGGGAAACGCTCAAAAACTGTGAATCGCCCAGCCCACACCAACGTTCATAGTTGGTGCGCGAGTGCTTGATTGAGCAGAGGCGGCGAGGTCAACAACTTTGCCTACCGACATCCGCCATGGCAATGGATGGCATTTGCCATCCCTATCTCCCCCCTAACTCCCCCCTGACTCCCCCTCCTGGGGCGAGATAACCGGGCACACCCCTCTAGGGTTTGGCCGACTGGCACCCGCTCGAAAGAATCGCTCGATGCGATTCATCAAGGGGTAGCCATGCACGGCTTTCGACCACGCCACAAGAAGGCGCCCAACTACTACGCCGAGGGCGGACTCGTGGCGCAAAACTACGCCGATGGCGGACTCGTGCGAAGCCTCGTTCGCCGTGCCATGGGCATTCCCGAGCCGACCCCCGATCTCGCGGCGGCCCAGGCTCCAGCGCCGGCCCCCGCACCGGCCCCCGCACCGGCCGCGCCGCAAAGCGCCATCACCGACTACGCGGGCATGGGCGCCATGAAGCGCCGCGAGGCTGCCGCCGGCCTGAAGGATGGTGGTGTTGTCGACGTGGGCGGGTTCTTCCCCGGCCTGCGCGAATACATCACCGGCGCAAACAACCCGACGCGCCAGGAATCCCCGCCGCCCGCACCTGCAGTGCAGCGTCCCTCGCCGATGGCGCCCAGCGGCGACCCCTCGCGCGTGACCTCGACCAACCCGGCCGGCATCAAGTTCGCCAACGGCGGGCCCGTGCGCGGCCCCGGCACCGCCACCAGCGACTCCATCCACAAGAAGGTGCGCGCAGGTAGCTACATCATGCCGGCCGACTCCACCCAGGCGATCGGCGACGACGCGCTGCAAGAGATGGGTGAGCCGGCGGCCGAAGAGGGCGCCGAGATGCCTCAAGGCGAGAAGGCTGAGCAGGTGCCCGTCAATCTGAGCAACGGCGAGCACGAGCTGTCGCCCGAGCAGGTCCACTCGATCGGCGTGCAGACGCTCGAGCAGATGAAGGACGCCACCCACACGCCGGCAGCCGCCCAGGGCTTCAAGCCGCAGATGTACTTTGCCAATGGGGGCGCGGTCGACGACCCGCTCAAGCGCAAGCCGGCGTCTTTCGGCGATGCAGCGACCAGCGCCGCCAACCCCGGCACGACCCAGGTGCCCACCGGCTCGCCGCAACCGACCTACGAAACCACGCCCACGCCCACCAGCTGGAAGCCACCAGGCACGCGCGGCATGAACGACGTCATGGGCGATGCGCTGGCTGCCGTCAACACGCCGCCGCCGGTGCTGCCCACGTTGAGCGGCCAGCCCCCGAAGGGTACGCCGGGCATCACCTACGACACGGCCACGCCGACGCCGACCGCATGGAAGCCGCCGGGCACGACTGGCGCGAATGGCATCGCCGACAGCCTGGGCGCCCCGCCGCCCGTGCTGCCGACGTTGAGCGGCAACCCGCCCACCGGCAAGCCCGGCATCACCTACGAGCCCAGCGGCGCGCCCGCCGGCTTCAAGCCCAACTCCTACGGCGATGGTGCAGCTGCTGCGACCAACCCCGGAACGGCCCAGGTTCCCACCGCGACCAGTGCGCCGACGCCGGCCGCGCCGACCACCGCGGGCGCYGTCTCTTCGGCCAACGATGCCGCGCTGAAATTCGGTGGCTTCGCGCTGACCAGCGACCAGAGCGCCCGCGCCGCGCAGAACTTCCAACAGGACCAGCGCGACGCCGCCGCCGGCGCCGCTTCGGCGTATGCGCCGGCCTACGGCATCAATGGACCGACCGCGAACCCGGCGGCCGTGCCCGGTGGCGCCACGCAGGCCCAGGTGCGCGCGGTCGACAACAGGCTGGCCGCCGCCGCTGCGCCGACCGGCACTGCGCCGGCCGCTCCCGAGGATGGCGGCTCTGCGAACTACCTCCAGCCGGTGGACCCGAACGCTGCCGCCGCGCCGGCCGCAACCGCCGCAGTCGGTTTCGTCCCCAACATGAAGACCCCGCTCGCGGACGCTGCGCTCAGCGGCCAGCCCACGGTCAACATCATCAACAACGGCGCCGATCGCAACGCCGACTTCAACAACGCCGCCGCGCTGCGCACCGCCGCCGCGCGCGGCTCGTGGTCGCCGCGCCGTGGCTTCCAGTCCGATCAGGGCGCGATCGCCGCGGCCGAGCTGCCAATCAAGATCGCCGCCGACCAGGCGCAGACCAACACGCGCACCGCAAGCGCGCAGCAAATCTCCGCGCAGAACAACGCGGGCGAGCTCCAGCGCACGAACATCCGCGACTCGGGCGAAACGGAGCGCACCAACACGCGCGCCGCCGTCGACACCGCGCGCGACACCGCGACCAATGGCGTTGCGCAGGGCCACCTGGCGCTCCAGCAGACCGCGCAAGGCTTCCAGACGGCCGCCGCGCGCCAGATGCAGGACCTGCAACAGCGCTACCTCAACTCCAAGGACCCGGCAGAGCAGGCAACGCTCGCGCGCCAGATCCGCGAAATGCAGGGCAAGGATGCGCCGGCCCGCTTCAAGGTCGCCTCCGGCGGCCAGCAGATCGACAACAACGGTGTGGCCTACAGGACCCCCGATCGCGTCTTCAGCGAGCAGACCGGCCAGTTCGTGGACCAGGCCCCGCCCGCAACCAACCCCAGCACGCGCCCCGTGGGCACGAAGTCGACCGTCAACGGCAAGACCGCCGTGTGGGACGGCAAGCAGTGGAAACCTCAATAAGGCAGGACGATGGCAGATACCAATTGGGAGCAGGGCGCCATGACGCCTCCCGCAGGCGGCGCAACGGACTGGGAAAAGGGCGAGATGTCGCCCCCGGGAAAGGGCGGCACTGGCACTGACCTGCTGAAGTCGGCCAAGGTCGGCATCGAGCAGCTGCCCGGCATCGTCACTGGCCTCGCCGACATCGCGCCGGCCATCGCCACGGGCTACCGCCCATTCACGGCAGCCGCTGACGCGCTCGGCGAAGCAACCGGGTTCCAGCCGGGCAAGTGGGCCAAGGAAACGAAGTTCTCGCAGGGCTACGAGCAGAGCAAGGAGGAGGTCGACAACGCCTGGAAGGGCGCCGAGGCCGCCGTCAATGACGACAGCCTTGGCTTCACTGCCAAGGCCGCGCGTGTCGCGGGCGAGCTGCCCGGCATCGCCAAGGCCTACGTGACCAACCCGGCCTACACCGCCAACCAGGTTGTCGAGTCTGTGCCATCGATGGTCGCGGGCGGCATCGCGTCGAAGGGCCTGATGGTCGCCGGCCGCGTGGCTGGCGTTGCGGCCGACGCCGCGGCCGGTACCGCCGCGAAGGCCGCTGTGCCTGGAATGCTCGAGCGCTTGGTCGGCGAGAAGTTCGCCGCACCGATCGCCGGTGCAGCAGGGGAGGGTGCCGTCACCGCTGGCCAGCAGATGGACCAGTACGAAGGCGCCGACCAGCGCAAGAACGCGCTTGCCTCGCTCGGCGCCGGTGTCGGTACCGCCGCGATCGGCGCGGGCGCTGGCCGGCTGGCCAACAGGATGGGCCTGGAGACTGCCGAGACGGCCATGGCCAAGATCGGCGACGGCAAGGCTGCACTGGCCGCGACCGCCGTGCCCCTGTCGACCCAGCGCCGCATCCTGGGCGGCATCGTGTCCGAGGCCGTGCTGCAGGAGCTCCCGCAGTCGATGCAGGAGCAGATGTGGCAGAACTTCGCCGATGGCAAGCCGCTGTGGGACGGCGTCCTGCGTCAAGGCGTCGAGGGCGCGATCACCGGGGGCGTCATGGGTGGCGCAGCCAACATCCGAGGCGGAGAGCACGCCGCGCCGACGATCGACCCGACCAAGACCCCGCCGCAGCCGCCCGAAGGCATGGCGCTTGCCGATGGCTGGACGCCGCCCGCGCCGCCGGCCGGCGGGCTGCCGCCGGTAGAGCCCGGTGCGAACTACGACACCAGCGGCCTGCGGTTGTCGCCGATCAACAATGAACCGCCCCCGGGCAGCGTGCCGTTCGAGAACGTGCAGCCCGAAGGCCCGACCGGGCCCGGCATGCGCATCGACACCAGCCGGTTCAGCCTGGCGGACGCCGCCGGTGCGAACGAAGGCCCGCAGCCGGCCCCGCGCGTGTACGACACCGGCACGCTCGACCTGGCGCCTCGTGGCTTCACGCCGCGGCAGATGACCCGGTCGCAGTCCATGGGCATTGACCCCAACGCCGGCCCGCTGTCGACCGCCGCCGCGCTCGCCGTCGACGGTGGCGCGCACGACGTCACCCTCGCACAAGCCGCCGCGCAAGCCGCAGCAGAGCATGGCGACGAGCACAAGGACGGCAGCGCGCAGCAAGTCAACGCCACTGAGAACGACCTGCACGACTCCCTGGCCCCGCAGGATGCCGCCTTCAGCTCGATCGACGAGGCCGAGGAGTACGTGCGCGGCCAGCGCCAGCGCGGCTCGAGCATTTCCGCTGTGCCCTACATCAGCGCCGATGGAGAGATCCGTATCGCCATCAAGGGCACGCCCGAGTACGACCTGGGCATCGGCCAGCGAACCCTGCGCAGCGCAGTCAAGGGAGCATCCAATGTCAAGAACGCAGCACCCGGAGCAACCCCGCCAGCCCCCCAAGCCCCGCGAGCAGAAAAGGCGCCGGCGGCAGGAGGCAATGCTGCCCCCGCCCAAGGACTTCCCGCAGCCGGAGCTCCCGCACTGGAAACCGCTGGGGTAGCACACCCCTCGCCGGCAGAGTTGGAGGCCCGCATCGCCCACCAACGTGCCGTGAAGGCGAAACACAACCCGAGCAACCAGATCGTCGGCGCTGAAGACGTGGCGCCCATCAACGCAATGCACGAGTGGGTGCCGGCCAAGGAGCGAGACGCCGCTGCCGCGAAGGTGGTTGAGCTGCTGAAGGGCGGAAAGAAGCTCGGCGACATTGGCGTCACGTTCGGCGCCGATGACCACGAGCTGACCATCAACCACGAAGGCCGTGCAATCAAGCACATGGGCCGCGATCGCACCGAGCATCTCATTGCTCGCGGGACCATCACCGAGAAGGACGTGCTGGACCTGCTCGACCCGAAGGGGAAGACGAGTAAAGCCACGGCTCCCGCCGGTGACATCAAGGCCATCGCCGCCAAGCAGATTCCGGACATGACGGATGCCGAGCTGGCGCAAGCCGCGCAGCACTACGGCCCCGATCACAAGCGCACGCCGAAGATCCGCAAGGAGATCGAGAAGCGCGATGCCGATAAATGGGCTGCCGAGCACAACGCCCGAATCGCAGCGCGCCCCGCGGCGGTTGACGTGGACCCGGCGGCGGACCCGGCCGCGCCGCAGTGGGCGGACCCAAAGCGCTATCAGGTGTCCAAGGGCGACCCCAGCCCCGCACTTGCCATGTACGGCGCCGAGCGCATCGGCACCAATGCGGACGGCGATGCGGTCTTCCCCCACCACCACGGAGAACCCGAATGGCACTCAAGCCGATCAAGCCCAGCAAGCAGAAACGCAACGACAAGAAGCGCCCGCAGCCCCCGACGCAGCTGTAGCGCCCGCACCGGCGCCGCGTGGCGTCCTGGCCAAGCTCGACCAGGCGAAGAAGGACCGCGCCGACGCCGAGGCCGCAGTGCTGAAGTTCTTCGAGGGCCAGGTGCGCGATGGCTACACCAAGCCGATGCCCGGCATTTCCGGCGGCATGACGTTCCAAGTGGGCGGTGCGCCGTTCAACAAGGAAAACGAGACGACCGTGGGCGGCCCCGGCTTCGGCGCCGGGCTGAAGATCAAGCACGATGCGCTGTGGAAGAAAGCGCAAGCGAATGTCGCGGCTGAGAAGGCCGCCGCTGCACCGGCCCCGGCGCCTGCCGCCGCGCCCGCCGACCAGGCGGACGAGCATCTGCCCACCGGCTTGGTGGAGATCCCGGCCGACCCCGAGGTTTTCGCCGACGCGCTGAATTCCCTCATTCATTCCGGCGAACGGCTCGATGGGTTCGACAGCGCAGAGGACGCCGCGCTCAATCAGGCAGACGGCGAGGCGCAGCGCCTGTCTGCCACGTTCCGTCCTGACATCAAGCCGGTGTCGCTGCCGCGTCTGGACAAGAGCCACCCGACGGCACCGAGCATGCCGTTC
>NZ_JBFUIU010000547.1:0-6141 GCF_056401695.1 Variovorax sp. P4_D9 | reverse complement strand
CACCTGCACCCCACGGACGCGAAAGCTGCGCCTCGCCAGGATGATCTTGAGCAGTCCGACGGCGTGGAGTGCCCGCTTGGCCCAGACGACAAACCAGCGCCGGGAGCCCGGCGCCGGCCGTTCGCGCGAAGTCCACAAGTAGCCGATGTCGCTCATTTGCGGGCCTCGCTCCTCATCGTCCTCAAGGCGGCGACATGGGCATCGACACAATGCGGCTCGTACCATCGGCGCGCCTGGCGGCCGATGGTGCGCGCATCGACGCCATCGAGCGCCGCGAAACCGGGAACGTAGTTGACGTGGGCGACCAGTCCGTCGTGCGGCCGGTAGTCATTCCAGAGCAGGATCGGGCAGAGGCCGTGGGCACTGTAGGCGGCCAGCACGCTGCTCTTCGACGCGTAGTCGGTGGGATAGGAGAGGGCACCGTAGCTGGCGCTGGACAGGGCCTGGCTCACCTCCCGCGTCGACAGTCTGCCGCGCACGACGGCCTTCTCATGGACGAGGCGCTGCGCCAGCGAAGGGTCCTGCAGCGGTGGACCGATGTCGTGGATGACCAGACCCCTGCGTCGGGCGCAGTCGAACACTTCGCCGCCGGCCCATCGATAGACATTGGCACGCACCCCGGGGCCGCCGAAGACGACCAGGTGCGGCGCCCTGTCCGCCCCGCCGCTGTCGATCGAGACCGGCTCTCCCACATTCGAGATGACCGGCAACACGCGATGGGGTGTGGCATCGCGCCGAGCCAGCAGCCAGCGGCCGGACTCCTCCCGGTTGGTCAGCCAGAAATCCGAAAGATCGAGCAGTTCCCTGGCGATCCGCCGCTGCCAGGCCCCGAGCCAGAAGGCGGAGCCCCAGGGCGGGCTGGAGGCGTACAGCTCGTGGAACACCACGCCGAATGCCTGGAAGCGGGTGCGCAGGATGCGCATCTGATCGACCAGCCAGACTGGCAGGCCGCGTTTCTGGTAGCCGTAGCCGCTGAAGTGCAGCAGCAAGCAGTCGCCGGAAAGGGCGGTGACGTCGGTCATCCGGGTCATTTCGAACGGCGGGGCGTGCAGGCAGTTGCCGATCACGGTCGCGTAGTCCCGAATGCCTCCGGAGCCCGGCGGAACGAGGGAAAGGAAAGTTGCGCCCATGTTTGGAAAACGCCCGTGCAGCGCTCTTCAGGCCACCAGTGCTTCACTGCAGAAGTCTTCGTAGGCGGTCGCGATGCCGTCGCGCAAGGCCACGTTCGGCTTCCAGCCGAGCTTGCGGATGCGCGAAATGTCCAGCAGCTTGCGCGGCGTGCCGTCGGGCTTGCTGGTGTCGTAGTGGATGCTGCCCTGGTAGCCGACCACCTCGCTGACCAACTGCGCCAGTTCGGCGATCGACAGGTCCTCGCCGGTGCCGACGTTGATGTGGCTGGCCATGACGTCGGTGTGGGCCGCATAGGTTTCCCGCGGCAGGTCCATCACGTGGACGCAGGCCCGCGCCATGTCGTCGACGTAGAGGAACTCCCGCTTCGGTGCGCCGGTGCCCCAGATCACGACCGCCGGGGCATCGTTCACCTTCGCCTCGTGGAAGCGGCGGATCATCGCCGGCAGCACGTGGCTGTTCTCGGGATGGTAGTTGTCGCCCGGTCCGTAGAGGTTGGTCGGCATCACGCTGCGGAAATCGCAGCCGTACTGGCGGTTGTAACTCTCGCAGAGCTTGATGCCGGCGATCTTGGCGATCGCGTAGGGCTCGTTGGTCGGCTCCAGCTTGCCCGTCAGGAGCACGTCTTCGGACATCGGCTGCGCTGCCAGCCGCGGGTAGATGCAGCTCGAGCCGAGGAACAGCAGCTTGGAGACGCCGGTGCGCCACGACTCGTGGACCAGGTTGGCCTCGACCATCAGGTTCGAATAGATGAACTCGGCCGGATAGCTGTTGTTGGCATGGATGCCGCCGACCTTGGCCGCCGCCACATAGACTTCCTGCGGCTTCTCTTCGGCAAAGAAGGCCCGCACCTGCGCCTGGTCCGTCAGGTCGAGATCGGCGTGGCTCCGCGTCAGGATCGCGGTGTGGCCCCGCTGCTCCAGGCAGCGCACGATGGCGCTGCCAACCATACCGCGGTGGCCCGCCACGAAGATCCGCTTGTGCAACTCGTTCATTGAAATACCGCCTGGGGTCGCCGTTGCATATTGTCAGGCGAGTTTTCTTGCGTTGCCGATGCCGGGCGACTCGACGTCGGCGAAGCGCACGATGTCGTCTTCGCCCAGGTAGCCGCCGGTCTGGACCTCGATCACCTCGAGTGYGGTCTTGCCGGCGTTCTCGAGYCGGTAGACCGCGCCCACCGGGATGTAGATCGACTCGTTCTCCTTCACCAGCACGGCCTTGTCGTCGCAGGTCACGCGCGCCGTGCCCTTGACCACCACCCAGTGCTCGGCGCGGTGGTGGTGCATCCGCAGGGCCAGCCGTGCGCCCGGCTTGACCGTCAGCCGCTTGACCGCGAAGCGCTCGCCATCGTCGATGCTGTCGTAGGCGCCCCAGGGTCTCGGAATGCGTCGATGCCGGGTGGCCTGGCTGTGCCCGTGCGTGGTCAGCAGGGCGACCACGTCCTTGACCTGTTCTGCGCACTCCCGATGCACGACCAACAGGGCGTCGGGGGTGTCGATCACCAGCAGGTCCTTGGTTCCGAGCGCCACGACGGGGCGGCTGGGCGCATGGATGAAGGTGTTGGTCGCGCTCATGGCAAATCCCCGGCCGCTGATGCGGTTGCCGTTGGCGTCCGTGTCATGGAGATCGGCGACTGCATTCCAGCTGCCGACGTCGCTCCATCGGCCCTGGAACGGAATCACCGCCACGCGGTCGCACTTCTCGAGTACGGCATAGTCGATGCTCTGGCTGCGGCAGCGCCCAAAAACCGTGGGGTCCATCCGCAGGAAGTCACCGTCGGTCTCGATGGCGGCGGTGGCCAGCTGACAGCACTCGAGGATGTCCGGCGCATGTGCTTGCAGCGCTGCGATCAGGACCTTGGCCTGGACCAGCAGGATGCCGGCGTTCCAGAGATTGCCGCCTTCCAGAAGCAGTTGTTCGGCACGTTCGGCCGGCGGTTTCTCGATAAAGGCTGCTACCGCACGGCCCGCATCCTCGCCCAGCGCGCTGTCGAGCCTGGCGCCCTCGCGGATGTAGCCATAGGCGGTGCTGGGAAAGGACGGCTCGACGCCGAAGGTCACCAGGTAGCCGGCCATGGCGGCAGGAATGCCCGTCAGGATCGTTGCGACGAAGCGGTCCGGCTCGGGGATGTAGTGATCTGCGGGGGCGAACAGCAGCAACTGATCCGGGTCGGCCAGCAAGGCCACAGCGGTCATGGCGGCGGCGGTGTTGCGCGCCACCGGCTCGAGTAGCTGCTTGCCGCTGACCTGCGCCGCGTCGATCGCTTCCTGCACCAGGAAGCGATGCTCCTCCGCGGCCACGCAGGTCACCGCCGGATTGAGCTGGCGCAGCCGCTCGAGCGTGAGCAGCAGCAGGCTCTTGTTATCGACCAGCGGTGCGAATTGCTTGGGCAGCGTCTTGCGCGAGAGCGGCCACAAGCGGGTCCCGCTGCCTCCGCAGAGGACCACCGGTTGGATATCGCTCATCGCGACCCCTCGCCGGTGATGACGGCCCGAACCGTCCTCAGCAGGATCTTGATGTCGAGCCATAACGACCAGTTGCTGACGTATTCGACGTCGAGTTCGACGCGGCGGGCATAGGAGAGCCGGTTCCGGCCGCTGACTTGCCAGAGGCCGGTGATGCCGGGGCGCATCGCACAGTAGTGCTCCCAGCCCTTGCCGTAGAGGCTGCGCTGGCGCTCCATGCAGGGGCGGGGGCCGACCAGGCTCATGTCGCCCTTGAGGACATTCCAGAACTGCGGCAGTTCGTCCAGGCTCATCTTGCGGATGAAGTGGCCGATCGGCGTGATGCGCGGGTCCTTCTCCAACTTCTGGAAGGTGTCCCACTCGGTGCGGGCCATGTCGCTGCGGCTCAGGAACTCGTCCAGCACGTCATCCGAGTTGCGGACCATCGAGCGGAACTTGTAGAAGCGGAAGCGCTGGCCATGTTCGCCGAGCCGGGTCTGCCAGAAATGCACCGGGCGCCCCATGCTGATCAGGACGCCCAGCGCAACCAGCAGGTAGAGCGGCCCGAAGACGACGAAGAAGAACAGGGCGCCGAAAATGTCGAGGCTGCGCTTGGTGATGCGCTGGAGCAGCGAGAGACGGCGCGGACTGGCTTGAACGGGGGGCGCGGAAGGGCCGCTTCCGTCCGGGGTGAAGCGTTGGACCACGTTGCCGCTGGCGGTCGAATCGGAACGAAACATCTGATATTCCCCCGTAACGGGTGCTGCCTCAATCTAGAGCGTGGCAGTGTAACGCTTTACTACTATCCGCAAGAATTTGAACATATGTCGCAGCCGCTGTCGTGTCAACTAAAGCCGTACATCGTCCGCCAAACGGCGTAGGCTGCCTCCTCTGTCACAACCCATGGCAGAGAGTAATGGTGCAGCGCAATAACGTTTGTAGGAGTGTAGTCCTTTGGTATGACAAATTGTTAACGGGAAGTGGCATCAACTTGTTGTTTGCGCACGCCGTTCGAGATTATGGGTATTAGTACCTATGGCTTCGTTTGCGAGCACACGGAATGAGAGAGAGGCGCATTTCCTCCCTGACAGGCCAGAACGGTGGAAAAGGCATGGCGGAAACGAAAAAGGGAGGCCATGGCCTCCCTTGAACATGGCCGCCTCTGGCCTCAGTGCGCTGCGTTGGCGCCGCGCGCTGCATCCTCGAAGGGCAGCGTCATCGATCCCAGGTCGCGGCGGGTTTCCACCAGCACCAGCGGACCTTCGTCGATCACGATCGCCGGCGGGCGTTCGCGTGGCACGTGCCGGGGCTTGGGTTCTGCATCGATGGCCGCGCGAACCGCTGCCACGCGCTCGGCATCCGAGTTGACCCAGTGCAGGCCCGAGCCTTCCGCGACCTGGGCCAGTTCGTCGAGCGGCAGTTGGAAGGGCTGGACCTTCGGCAGTGCGCGCGAGGACGGGGCCTTGGCTTCGACCACGATCGGCGCTGCCGGCGCCACGGTGGGGCGTTCGGCGCGAACCGGCGCCGGCGGCAGTGCCGAGTGGACGGCAGCTTCCTCGACTTCGACCGGTGCCGCGGCCGTCGCGGGCACCGCGTCGCCCGCATCTTCGCGCGGACCGCGCTCGCGGCGATCGCGACCATAACGGTCGCGCGACCGGCCGCGGCGCTCGTCGCCTTCGCGGCGCGGCGCGGCCTCGCCCTGATCCTCGTTCGCGGCGAACTCCGTGGTGTTGACCTCGGCGGGCGATGACTCCGCCGCGCCCGCTGCTTCCGGCGGGCGCGCCGGCCCGTCGTTGCGCCGTTCGCGGCGGCCGTCGCCGCGCTCGCCACGCGGCGGGCGGTCCTCGCCGCGTCCACTGCGTGCGCCGCGCTCGCTCGAAGCACCTTCCGGGGTGGCCTCGCCCTGGACTTCGCGGGACACGTCGCCGTTGCGTTCGCGGGCGCCATCGCGATCACCGCGTTCACGTCGCTCGCCGCGTCCGCGCGGTGCGCGTTCCGCTGGGGTGGCGGCTTCGCTGCCTTCGCCGGCGTTCGGCGCGAGCGCCTGGGCATCGAGCTGGATGTCGGTGGCTTCGGCCGGCAACTGGCGGGCTTCGCCATCGCGGCGCTCGCCGCGCCCGCGACGCTCGCCGTCGCGGGGCGCACGGGCCTCGCGCGGTTCGCGTGCTTCACGCGGCTCGCGCTGTTCCCGGACCTGGCTGTCGGTGCGGGCCTCGCCGCGGGCTTCGCGTCCTTCGCGGCGTTCGCCGTCACGGCGTTCGCCCGAGCGACCGCCTCGGCGTTCGCCACCGCGGCCTTCGCCACTGCGCGCTTCGCCGTCACGACCACCGCGGCCTTCGCCACGGCCGCCGCGTCGCTGTTCGCCGTCGCGTGCCGTGCGCGCGCCTTCGCCATCGCGCCCGCCGCGGCCATCGCGGCGCGGCTTCGGTGCTTCCACCGGGATCACCGCGGGGGCCGGAGCCGGTGCCGCCGGGGCCCCGCCGAAGAGGCTCTTTATCCAGCCGAACAGGCCGGATTCGGCCGATTTGGCGGGCACGGCCACCGGTGCGGGCGCCGCGACCGGCGCGGG
>NZ_JBFUIU010000546.1:0-6149 GCF_056401695.1 Variovorax sp. P4_D9 | reverse complement strand
GCCTCAGACGGTCCAGGGGGCGGCGCGCTCGGCTTGGAGCCCGTACTTCTCGATGGCGTCGGCCACCACGGTGTGCTTGATCGCGCCGTCGTCGGCGAGCGCCTTGAGCGCGGCCACCACCACGTGCCAGCGGTCGACCTCGAAGAAGCGGCGCAGCTTGCGCCGGTAGTCGCTGCGGCCGAAGCCGTCGGTGCCGAGCACGGTGTAGCGCCGGCCCGCGGCCTGCACGTACTCGCGAACCTGGTCGGCGTAGTTGCGCATGTAGTCCGTCGCGGCGATGACGGGGCCGTCGTGGCCATCGAGGCATTGCTCGACGTGGCTCTTGCGCGCCGGCTGCGTGGGGTGCAGGCGGCTCCAGCGCTCGGCGGCCATGCCGTCGCGGCGCAGCTCGTTGTAGCTGGTGGCGCTCCACACGTCGGCAACGATGCCGAAGTCGCTCTCGAGCAGCTCGGCCGCGAACATCACCTCGCGCAGGATGGTGCCGCTGCCCATGAGCTGCACGCGGTGGCCCTTCTTCGGCGTCTTGCCGCCGTCGCTGAGCTGGTAGAGGCCCTTGAGGATGCCCGCCTCGCTGCCCTCGGGCATGCCGGGGTGCGGGTAATTCTCGTTCATGAGGGTGATGTAGTAGTACACATCCTCCTGCTCGGTGTACATCCGGCGCATGCCGTCGCGCACGATGGCCACCACCTCGTAGGCGAAGGTCGGGTCGTACGAGATGCAGTTGGGGATGGTGCCGGCCAGGATGTGGCTGTGGCCGTCCTCGTGCTGCAGGCCTTCGCCGTTGAGCGTGGTGCGCCCCGCGGTGCCGCCGAGCAGGAAGCCGCGCGCACGCATGTCACCGGCCAGCCAGGCCAGGTCGCCCACGCGCTGGAGGCCGAACATCGAGTAGTAGATGTAGAACGGAATCATCGGCACGTCGTTCGTGCTGTATGAGGTGGCCGCGACGATCCAGCTGGACATCGCACCGCCCTCGTTGATGCCCTCCTGCAGCACCTGCCCGTCCTTCGACTCGCGGTAGTACATCAGCTGGTCGGCGTCCTGCGGCTTGTAGAGCTGGCCGAGCGAGGACCAGATACCCAGCTGGCGGAACATGCCTTCCATGCCGAAAGTGCGCGACTCGTCGGGCACGATGGGCACCACGTGCTTGCCGATGGCCTTGTCGCGCACCAGCGTGCCGAGCATCTGCACGAAGGCCATGGTGGTGGAGATCTCGCGCTCGCCGGTGTCCTTGAGCAGGCGCTCGAAGTTGGCCAAGGGCGGAATCTCGAGCGCGACCGACTTGCGGCGCCGCTGCGGCAGATAGCCGCCGAGCGCGGCGCGGCGCTCGCGCAGGTACTTCATCTCGGGGCTGTCTTCGGCGAGCTGGATGAAGGGCACCTTGGGCAGATCTTCATCGGACACCGGGATCTGGAAGCGGTCGCGGAAGCCGCGCAGCGCGTCCTGCGTCATTTTCTTGGCCTGGTGCGCGATCATCTGGCCCTCGCCCGATTCGCCCATGCCGTAGCCCTTCACCGTCTTGGGCAGGATCAGCGTCGGCTGGCCCTTGTGCTTGACGGCGGCGGCATAGGCGGCGAACACTTTTTCGGGGTCGTGGCCGCCACGGGTCAGCGCCCAGATCTGCTCGTCGCTCATGTCGGCGACCAGGGCCCTCGTCTCGTCGTACTTGCCGAAGAAATGCTCGCGCACGTAGGCGCCGCTCTTGCTCTTGAAGTCCTGGTATTCACCGTCGACGCACTCTTCCATGCGCTGCAGCAGCTTGCCGCTCTTGTCCTTGGCGAGCAGCGCGTCCCAGCCGCTGCCCCAGAGCACCTTGATGACGTTCCAGCCGGCGCCGCGGAACACGCTCTCGAGCTCCTGCACGATCTTGCCGTTGCCGCGCACCGGGCCGTCGAGGCGCTGCAGGTTGCAGTTGATGACGAACACCAGGTTGTCCAGGCTCTCGCGGCCCGCCAGCGAGATGGCGCCGAGCGATTCGGGCTCGTCCATTTCGCCGTCGCCCATGAAGGCCCAGACCTTGCGCGGCGCGGTGTCGGCGAGGCCGCGGCCGTGCAGGTACTTCAGGAAGCGCGCCTGGTAGATCGCCATCAGCGGGCCAAGCCCCATCGAGACGGTGGGGAACTGCCAGAAGTCGGGCATGAGCCAGGGGTGCGGGTACGACGGGATGCCGTTGCCCTCGGCCTCCTGGCGGTAGTTGAGCAGTTGCTGCTCGCTCAGGCGGCCTTCGAGAAAAGCGCGCGCATAGATGCCGGGCGAGCTGTGGCCCTGGATAAAGAGCAGGTCGCCGCCGTGCGTGTCGGTGGCGGCATGCCAGAAATGCCCGAAACCGATGTCGTAGAGCGTGGCCGCCGACTGGAAGCTCGCGATGTGGCCACCGAGTTCGGACGAGTCCTTGTTGGCGCGCAGGATGATCGCCATCGCGTTCCAGCGGATGATGGAGCGCAGGCGGTGTTCGATCTCGCGGTTGCCGGGGGACTTTTCTTCCTTCTCGGGGGGGATCGTGTTCTTGTAGGCCGTGTTCAGCGAACGGGGCACGTAGACGCCGTCGCGGCGGCCCTCGTCGACCAGGCGATTCAACAGAAAGTTCGCGCGCTCGCTGCCCCGGTGTTGCTGGACCGCGCCCAGCGCGTCGACCCACTCGCCAGTTTCCGTCGGGTCAAGGTCACCCATGGTGCTCATCGGTTTTGTCTCCAGTGTCATGGCCAGGACCCGCATCGGGCGACGCGGTCGGCCTTGGTACAGAGCAATCGATGTGCCACGCGGCGGGCGGCGCGGAAGGCGCTCTAAGTTGTTGATTTCATGAGAGATGAGATGAAAACGAGGCGAGCGCTCCGCCGATGATCCGGATGCGGAGCGACGCGGCCGTCCGATTCACCGGACCGGTGATTTGGGGCAAACCCTTAGCGGCCTGCCGCTTGATAACTGGTTGCGAGGCGCAGCCGCGGTGGAGCCGCAGCCTGGGCCGTGCAGATCGACGCGATGAGATCGGTGAAGGCAGCCCGATCGCGCAAGGCTAGGCGCTGCCCGGCCATCGCGTAGCGACGCCTCGTCACGCCGTGAGAGGCGCCCCGCTGCCCAGGGCCGTGCTGCTGTTGCCAGGCGGCAGGCTTGGTTCGAGGTCGCCTGGCCCTCGATGCGCACCATGCGCCGCCAGGTCTTGCTGGCCAAGCCCTGTGCACTGACCGCGAAATACTTGTGACGAAAAGGGTGTGCCTATTGATAGACAACGCCTATATCAATTTTCCTACTGCGCCCGCTGTTGCGCGAATTGCGCCACCAGTAGATCGACGAATTGCCGCGTGCGTGCCGGCAGGAAACGACGTGACGCGAAGACCACCTGGATCGGCGCGCTCTCGCCCGTCCAGCCGGGCATCACCTCGACCAGCCGGCCGTCCTCGAGTTCGGCCGCCACGTCCCACACGGAGCGTCGCACCAGCCCGAGCCCTGCCAGTGCCCAGTCGTGCGCCTGTTCGCCGTTGTCCGCGACCATGCGCCCGCGCACGCGGACCGTGGTCAAGGCTGCAACGGGGCGGTCGACCGGGCGGAAGCGCCAGTCGGCATGCCCCGACGTGTTGCGGGTCATGACGATGCAGTCGTGTGCCGACAGGTCGGCTGGCGTCAGTGGCGGCTTGCGGTGCGCGAGATAGGCAGGTGCCGCGCACACCACGCGCCGGTTTGGCGCCAGTGAGCGCACGACGAGCCGCGAATCCTCCGTGCCACCAATGCGCACGGCACAGTCGAAGCCGCTTTCGATAAGGTCCACGATCGAGTCCGAGAGCGACAACTGCACCGACAAGGTCGGATGCTCGAGCGCGAAGCGCGCCATGGCGGGTCCGATCCAGCGCCGTCCCAACGCCACCGGAGACGACACACGCAAGACGCCACGCGGCTCATGCGATCCATGCCCGATCGCGGCTTCGGCCTCCTCAACGTCCGCCAGGATGGCCTGGCAGCGCTCGAAGTAGATCGCACCTTCGTCCGTCAGTGACAGGCGGCGCGAACTGCGGTGCAACAGCCGCGTACCCAACGCCACCTCGAGCCGCGCCAGGCGCTTGCTACCGACGGCCGGCGAGAACCCCAGAGCGCGGCCCGCGGCCGAAAGGCTGCCGGTCGACACCGTTTGGACGAAGAGCTTCATGTCGGCAAGTTCTGGCATATCTTTTCCGTTTTGGAACAGAAGGTTGTCGCAGTATTGCCATTTTCTCCCTGACAGAAAAGCTCGACATTGGAGCCCAGGGCGGTATCGCACCCCCACCCCAGGAGTTCTCGATGACCTTTTCGCCACTGCCTTTCAACCCCGGCATTGCCGCTGGCGGCGCGCCTGCTTCTCTCTCAAACCTCTTCCATCCCACCTTGTCATGAAGCTCGACCACGCAACGATAGTCACCGGCGACCTCGAAGCCGCACGGCGCTTCCTTTGCTCGATCGTCGGCCTCAGCGAAGGTCCGCGCCCGCCATTTGGCGTCAAAGGCCATTGGCTTTATGCAGCCCGTCATCCATCTGATCAGGGCGGACACCACCTCGGCGCCACAACCAGCTTCCCCTCGCATCGACCACGTCGCCCTGCGCATCGACAGGGCCGATGAATGGTCGGCGTTGCTCGAGCGAATGCGACTAAGCGGTGTTTCCTGTGAGCCCGGGGAGGTGCCGCTATCGGGTGAACGCCAGCTCTTCATTGCAATGGCGCCCGGTGTGCTCATCGAATTGGTCACAGATCCGCAATCTCGCACCCCTTGAACGCCGCAATCCCCTTTCCTTTTTCATAAAGCCTGGAACCAGCAATCATGTTCACTCCCTCTCTTCTCTTTACGCCCACCCGAGTTGCCGGCCATACGGTGCCGCACCGTGTCGTGATGGCACCCATGACGCGAGCTCGCAGCACGCAGCCCGGCGACGTGCCCAACGCGATGAACGCCCGCTATTACGCCCAGCGGGCATCGGCGGCCCTGATCGTGACGGAGGCATCGCAGATTTCCCCGCAAGGGAAGGGCTACTCGTTCACGCCAGGCATCTATAGCCCCGAACAGGTCGCCGGCTGGCGCGTGGTGACCCAGGCGGTGCACGCTGCCGGGGGGCGGATCTTCCTCCAGCTCTGGCATGTGGGGCGCATGTCCCATCCGGCCTTCCACGACGGGGCGTTGCCGGTGGCGCCATCCGCGGTGCCCTTCGAGGGAGCGATCTGGAAAGTAGACCCGGCCAGCGGCGTCGGCGCCATGGTCGACAGCCCCACGCCGCGCGCGCTGACCCACGATGAAATCAAGGGTGTCATTGCGGATTTCCGCCGCGCGGCGCGCAACGCCATCGATGCAGGCTTTGATGGCGTGGAGCTTCATGGCGCCAACGGCTATCTCATCGACCAGTTCCTGCGCACGCCGTCCAACACCCGAACCGACGAATACGGCGGTTCGCGCCAGAATCGCCTGCGCTTTCTTCAACAGGTGGTCGACGCGGTGGCGGACGAGGTGGGCGCCGGCCGCACCGCGATTCGCCTGGCCCCGTTCCTGACCGCCCGCGGCATGGCCTGCCCCGACATCCTGCCGACCATTCTCGAAGCAACCGAATATCTCCAGCACCGCGGCATCGCTTATCTGCATCTGGTCGAGGCGGACTGGGACGATGCGCCGCGATTTACCGAGGAATTTCGCCAGGCCATTCGTGCGCGCTTCACGCGGCCGATCATCGTTGCCGGCAAATATGACAAGGCGCGGGCCGAGTGGGTCCTATCGAAGGGCTATGCCGATCTGGTCGCATTCGGGCGGCCGTTTGTTGCCAACCCTGACCTGCCGCGCCGCCTCGCCGAGGACTTGCCGCTGGCCTCTCTCGAAAGCAAGGCGCTATTCGGAGGCAGCGAGGCCGGCTACAGCGACTACCCGAACTGGAGCGATACCAGTCGGGCTGGCGCACCCAGAGAACGAGAAGCTCTTTCCTGAACTCCAGTGCAGCACACCGAACTTATTCAAGAGAGATACAACATGTTTAACTATCGCGGATCGACTGCGTTGGTCACGGGGGCATCCAAAGGAATTGGCGAAGTCTTCGCAGAGCACCTTGCCGCTCGCGGCATGAACCTCGTGCTGGTTGCACGTTCGCTGGATGCATTGGAAGGGCTGGCAAAACGTTTGTCTGACAAATACGGAGTTCAATGTGTTCCA
>NZ_JBFUIU010000545.1:0-6165 GCF_056401695.1 Variovorax sp. P4_D9 | reverse complement strand
CGGCACCAGGGCCGCGGCACGCTGCAGATTCATGATGTCGACGTCGAAGTCGCGCACGTGCTCTTCGAGCGCGAGCGCGAACTTGGGGCCCTCGGTCTCGCGGATCGAGATGAAGTTCTCGATGCCCATGGTGTCGAGCACCTGGCCGCCGAAGCGCTCCGAGGCGACGCCGGTGCGAATGCCCTTGCGCGCCGCATACACCGCCGCAGCCGCGCCGGCCGGGCCGCCGCCGACGATCAGGACGTCGAACGGCTCCTTGCCGGCGACCTTCCTGGCCTCGCGCTCGACGCCGCTGGTGTCGATCTTGGCGAGGATTTCCTCGAGGCTCATGCGGCCCTGGCCGAACTTGGTGCCGTTCAGGAACACGGTCGGCACCGCCATGACCTGGCGCTCCTTGACTTCATCCTGGAACAGCGAGCCGTCGATCATCGTGGTCTTGATGCGCGGGTTCTGGATCGCCATTAGGTTCAGGGCCTGCACCACGTCCGGGCAGTTGTGGCAGGTCAGCGAGATGTAGATCTCGAACTCGAAGTCGCCGTCGAGCGCACGGATCTGCTGCAGCACGGTCTCGTCGACCTTCGGCGGGTAGCCGCCGACCTGCAGCAGCGCCAGCACCAGCGAAGTGAATTCATGGCCCATCGGGATGCCCGCGAAGCGCGGACCGTGGTTTTCGCTGGGCCGGTTGATCGAGAAGGAAGGCTTGCGATGGTTGTCGTCGCGGCTCTCGGAGATCTTCACCAGCGACGACGATTCGGCCACGTCCTTCAAAAGCGCCTGCAGTTCGTCCGACGCCTTGCCGTCATCGAGCGATGCGACGATCTCGACCGGCTGCGTGATGCGGTCGAGGTAGCTCTTGAGTTGCGATTTGGTGCCGGCGTCGAGCATGGTGAGACTCTCTTCTTGAATGCGATGGGAACAAAAAAGCCCGGGAGCGAGCGCGCCCGGGCTGTGGCGCGAACGAGGCGGCTTAGATCTTGCCGACCAGGTCGAACGAGGGCTTGAGCGATTCCGCGCCTTCGGTCCACTTGGCGGGGCAGACTTCGCCCGGGTGAGCGGCGACGTACTGGGCGGCCTTCACGCGGCGCAGCAGTTCGGAGGCGTCACGGCCGATGCCGTTGTCGTGCACTTCGATGGTCTTGATCTTGCCTTCGGGGTCGATCACGAAGGTGCCGCGGTAGGCCAGGCCGGCGTCTTCGCCTTCTTCGATCAGGACCTGGAAGGCGCGCGCCAGCTGCTGGCTCGGGTCGCCGATCAGCGGGTACTGCACCTTGGCGATGGTGTCCGAGGTGTCGTGCCAGGCCTTGTGGGTGAAGTGGGTGTCGGTCGACACGCCGTACACCTCGACGCCGAGCTTCTGGAATTCGGCGTAGTGGTCGGCCAGGTCGCCCAGTTCGGTCGGGCACACGAAGGTGAAGTCGGCCGGGTAGAACACCACGACCGACCACTTGCCCTTGAAGTTCTCGTTGCTGACGGGCACGAACTTGCCATTGTGATAAGCGGTGGCCTTGAACGGGACGATTTCGGTGTTGATCAGGGACATGTTGATTTCCTTGGTGTGGCTGATGAAAAGTGCGAGCGATTAGTATAACTACCAATCTTCATGATTTAATAGTGATGCGCTATGGAAAGCATTGCACACCCCTATGAATGCGAACAGCCATCAACCTCACACGCATGCAGACCGCTCCAACATGGAATTACTTGCACCGACGAGCGGCAGGCTCTCACAATCGATCTTTTAAGAACAAGGAATGACCATGAAGGGCGACCCACAAGTCATCGATCATCTCCAGGCGCAGCTCAAGAACGAGTTGACCGCGATCAACCAGTACTTCCTCCACTACCGGATGCTCAAGCACTGGGGCCTCGACAAGCTGGCCAAGAAGGAATACGACGAGTCGATCGGCGAGATGAAGCACGCCGACAAGATCATGGACCGGATCTTCATGCTCGACGGCCTGCCGAACCTGCAGGACCTGGCCAAGCTCCAGATCGGCGAAGACGTGCCCGAGATCCTCGAATGCGACCTGCGCTCCGAGACCGGTGCGCAAGCCACGATCAAGGCCGGCATCGCCCACTGCGAAAGCGTGCGCGACTATGTCTCGCGCGATCTGCTGCAGGAGATCCTGGACGACACCGAGGAGCACATCGATTTCCTCGAGACCCAGATCGACCTGGTCGGCAAGGTCGGGCTGCAGAACTACCTGCAGTCGCAGATGGGCGAGATCGAATAGGCGGGCGCTGCGCCATGCGAGCGGGGCAAGGCCCCGCTTTTTTTTTCGACTTTACGAAGCTTAATTGCTATCGAAATAGGAGCACCGAGACAAGGTACAGCAACGCCTGAAACGGCATCCCCTGGCTTCGATGCAGGCCGGCCCCGGACTTGCAAATAGAATTGATTCGCATTTGAGCGGCTAGAATTCCGCGTTCCGATGACTGCCGCCCCCTCCGACAACCGCCGCCGCGCCTACTGGCTGAAGACCCTGCACGAGTGGCACTGGGTCAGTTCGGCGCTCTGCCTGATCGGCCTGCTGCTGTTCGGCATCACGGGCTTCACGCTCAACCACGCGGCCGGCATCGAAGCCAGGCCGAAAGTAACGAGCCGAACCGCCACGGTGGACGATGCACTGCGCCAGGCGCTGCTGAAGCAGTTGCCGGCGGCCAAGGCGCAGAAGGGCAAGGCCGAACTGCCCGCCGATCTCCAGCGCTGGATCCGGCAACAGTGGGCCATCGACACGACCGGGCGCGACGCCGAGTGGTCGGACGACGAGATCTACCTGTCCCTGCCCCGCCCGGGCGGCGATGCCTGGCTGCGGTTGAGCCTGGCCGACGGCGAGGCCGAGTACGAGCGCACCGACCGCGGCTGGCTCTCGTACTTCAACGACCTGCACAAGGGCCGCAACAGCGGCGCCGCCTGGAGCTGGTTCATCGACATCTTCGCGGCCGCCACGCTGGTGTTCTCGATCACCGGGCTGTTCATTCTCAAGATGCACGCCGGCAACCGACCATTCACCTGGCCGGTGGTCGGCATGGGCCTGGTCGTTCCGGTGCTGCTCGCGCTGCTGTTCATCCACTGATCCAGGAAAAAGAGGTCTCTCGTGCAAGTTCGCTACTCCCTCGCGCTCGCCGCACTGTTCGGCGCACCGGCTTTCGCCGCGGGGCTCTCGGTCAACATCGAGGTGCCACGCCTCAACGTGGCCGAATACCACCGTCCCTACGTGGCGGCCTGGATCGAGCGGCCCGACCAGTCGGTGGCCGGCACGCTGGCGGTCTGGTACGACGTCAAGAACAAGGGCAATGCGGAAGGCGAAGGCACCAAGTGGCTCAAGGACATGCGGCAATGGTGGCGGCGCACCGGCCGCGAGCTGCAGATGCCGATCGATGGCGTCAGCAGCGCCACACGGCCCGCCGGCAAGCATCAGATCGCTGTTTCGGAAGTCGCTGTGGCGCTGCCCAAGCTGGCGCCGGGCGCCTACAAGCTGTACGTCGAGGCGGCGCGCGAGGTCGGCGGCCGCGAGATCGTGAGCATCCCCTTCCAGTGGCCGCCCGCGAAAGCCGAGCAGTCGCAGGTCGCGGGCAGCAGCGAACTGGGCGAAGTCTCGCTCGAACTCAAGCCCTGACTCCCTCCTCGTCTCCAACCTCCTCGGAACCCAACATGACGTTCACTCTGCGCACCCTCGCCCTCGGCATCGCCCTCTGCGCCGGCACCGCGGCCGTCCAGGCCCACAACGCCTGGCTGATGCCGTCGAGCACCGTGCTGTCGAAGGCGGACTGGATCACGGTCGACGCCGCGGTGTCGAACGACCTGTTCTTCTTCAACCACGTGCCGTTGAACATCGACAGCCTGGCGGTCACCGCGCCCGATGGCAGCACGCTCAAGCCCGAGAACGTCTTCAAGGGCAAGCTGCGCAGCGTGTTCGACCTGAACCTGACCCAGTCCGGCACCTACCGCGTCGCACTGCTCAACGAAGGCGTCTTCGCCCGCTGGAAGGACAAGGCCACCGGCCAGCCCAAGCGCGCCCGCGGCACGCCCGACAACATCGCGGGCCAGATCCCGGCCGATGCGCTGGAGGTCGAGATCACGCAGTCGACGGGCCGCAACGAGACCTTCGTCACCGTCGGCAAGCCCAGCGCGCTGCGCCCGACCGGCAAGGGCCTCGAGTTGGTCACAGCCAATCCGACGGATCTGGTGAAGGGCGAGAAGACCAGCTTCACGCTGCAGCTCGACGGCCAGCCCGCCAAGGAGCTCGAGGTCACGGTCACGCTGGGCAACACCCGCTATCGCGACAAGCTCGACGAACTCAAGCTCAAGACCGACGCCAAGGGCCAGTTCAGCGTGGCCTGGCCGGAAGCCGGCATGTACTGGCTCGACGCCAGCACGACGGACAAGAACACCTCGGTGCCGAAGGCCACGGAGCGCCGCCTGAGCTACGCCGCAACCCTGGAAGTGATGCCCTGAATTCCACCGCCGATCCGGCCGCGCCGCGGCCTTCGTTCGCGACGTGGCGCGCGGGCGGCTACGCCAACACGCCGCGGCCGCGCCGCGCCGACCCGCCGACCCTGCACTCGCTGGCGGGACGCAGCATGGGCACGACCTGGTCGCTGCGTTTCGACAATCCGCGCATGGTCGCGCTCGACGCGGTGCGMGCGGGCGCCCAGGCCGCACTCGACCGGGTGGTTGCGCAGATGAGCACCTGGGAGCCCGATTCGGACATCAGCCGCTTCAATCGTGCCGATCCCGGCAGCCGGCATGTGCTGGCGCCCGAGTTTGCCGAGGTACTGGCCTGTGCCCTGCAGTGGGCCGCCGCCAGCGGCGGGGCAATCGACCCGAGCATCGGGCCGCTGGTCGCGCTGTGGGGCTTCGGCGCCCATGCCGACCCGACCGTCGCAGAGCCGCCCTCCGCAGCGGCGCTGGCCCAGGCGTGCAAACAGGTCGGATGGCAGCGCCTGGCGCTCGACACCGACTTGCGCACCCTCGTGCAGCCGGGCGGTGCCGAGCTCGACCTGTCCGGCATCGCCAAGGGTTTCGCGGTCGACCAGGTCGCTGCCGCATTGCGAGCATTGGGACTGTCCGACTTCCTGGTCGAGGTCGGCGGCGAACTGCGGGCGGCCGGCCGCCGCCCCGGCGGCGATCCCTGGCAAGTGGACGTGGAAGCCCTGCCCGGAGCGACCCGCCGGGTGCCGCTCGACGACATGGCGATCGCGACCTCGGGCGACCGCTGGCATGTGCGCGAGCACCAGGGCCGGCGCTGGTCGCACACCCTCGATCCGCGCACCGGCGAGCCGGTCCGCCCCGCGCTTGCCTCGGTCACCGTGCTGCACCGCGAGTGCATGCAGGCCGATGCGCTCGCCACGGTGCTGACCGTGCTCGGGCCGGAGGACGGCCTGGCCTTCGCCGATCGCCATACGCTTCCGGCGCTCTTCGTCCGCCGGGACGGCGGGCAAGCGCGGGCGTTCACCAGCGCCCACTGGCCGACCCGCGCCCCATGAGCGATTCCGCCCTGCGGGCGCTGGCCGCGTGCCTGACGCTGCTCGCCTATCTCGGGCTCTGCGCGGCTATCTGGCTGCAGCAGCGCCGGCAGCGCGACGCCGCGGCGCAACGGGCCGCGGCGCTGGGCTGCAAGGTCCCGGGCGCCGCCACGCTGGTGCTGTTCGCAAGCCAGACCGGCCAGGCCGAGGCCCTGGCCTGGCAGACCGGCCGCTGGCTGCACGATGCCGGGACGCCGGCACGCGTGATGTCGCTCAATGACGCCGATGCGGATCTTCTTCACGGCGCACCGCGCGCACTGTTCATCGCCAGCACCTACGGCGAGGGCGACGCGCCCGACGGCGCCAGCGTCTTCGCCGAGCGCATGATGGGTGGCACGGCGGACCTGTCCTCGTTGCGCTACGCGGTGCTCGCGCTGGGCGACCGCCAGTACGCCAACTTCTGTCGCTTCGGGCGCCTGCTCGACGAATGGCTCCACGCAGCCGGCGCCACGCGCAGCTTCGATCGCATCGAGGTCGACAACGCGGAGCCCGCGGCGCTGGCCGCCTGGCAGGCGCAATGCGGCGGGGTGCCGGGCACTGGTCCGGTCGCGGCGGTCGAATCCGTAGCCGCGCCCTGGCGCCTGGCCAGGCGCAGCGTGCTGAACGACGGCAGCGCCGGCGCACCGGTCTATCTGC
>NZ_JBFUIU010000544.1:0-6169 GCF_056401695.1 Variovorax sp. P4_D9 | reverse complement strand
CGGCGAGCACTACGCGCTCGGCGCCTTCGACTTCGTGGTGCTGCACACCAAGGGCGGCGCAGTGCGCTGGTTCAAGGTCTCGCCGGCCCGCGGCGACGACGCGGCCGATTGAAAACGCTGCTGCGCGCGCTGAGCTTTGGGCTCGCGGGGCTGGCCCAGGCGGCATCGATCGCGGCGCCGTGGAACGGCCAGCCGCTTTGGTGGCTGCAACTGCTGTCGCTCGCCGCGCTGGTGTGGCAGCTCGATGCGCTGCGTCCCGCCGGCAGCGCCGCCGACGCATCGCCCCGGCCCTGGCGCGCTGCCGGCTTGCTCGGCTGGGTCTTTGCGACGACCTGGCTCTGCGGCACCTTCTGGTGGCTGTTCATCTCGATGCACACCTACGGCGGGCTGGCGGCGCCGCTGGCCGCGCTGGCGGTGTTCGCTCTGGCCGCGGCGCTGTCGCTCTATTACGCGGTCGGCTGCGCGTTGTACGTGGCCTTCGCACCGGCGAGCCCGTTGCGTTCGGCGGCTTTCTTCGCTGCGCTGTGGACCCTGGCCGAACTGCTGCGCGGCAGCTGGTTCACGGGCTTTCCGTGGGGCGCGGGCGGCTATGCGCATGTCGACGGGCCGCTCGCGGTCTACGCGCCGTGGATCGGCGTCTACGGCATCGGCGCGATCGCCGCCGCCATCGCGACCCTGGTACCGCTGGCCTTCCGCCATGCGCGCGGGCGCGCCTTCGCATGGCCGGCGGGGCTGGCGCTGGTGCTCTTCTGCGTGCCGGCATTGATCGACCTGGCGCGCGGCACGCCTGCCGATGACGCGGCCCGTTCGCGCGGGCGCATCGCGGTCGAACTGCTGCAGGGCAACATCCCGCAGGACGAGAAGTTCATCCCGGGCGGCGGCATCGCGACCGCGCTGCAGTGGTACGGCGAGAAGCTGCGCGATGCCGACGCGCCGCTGGTGATCACGCCCGAGACGGCCTTGCCGCTGCTGCCGTCGCAACTGCCGCCGGGCTACCTGGACGCGATCGCCGCACGCTATGCAAGCGGCAAGCAGGCCGCGATCGTCGGCCTGCCAATGGGCGATGGCCGCTCCTACAGCAATGCGGTGCTCGGCTTCCAGGCCGGCGAGGCGACGCCCTACCGCTACGAGAAGCACCACCTGGTGCCATTCGGGGAATTCATCCCGGGCCTGTTCCGCTGGTTCACCGACATGATGAACATCCCGCTCGGCGACTTTCGCAGCGGCGGGCTGGCGCAGCCGCCCTTCGTCTGGCTCGGCCAGCGCATCTCGCCGAACATTTGCTACGAGGATCTGTTCGGCGACGAGATCGGCGCCAACTTCCGCAGCGCGGAGGAGGCGCCCACGATGCTGCTCAATGTCAGCAACATCGCCTGGTTCGGAGATTCGATCGCGATCGACCAGCACCTGGCGATCTCGCGCATGCGGGCGCTGGAGTTCCAGCGGCCGATGGTGCGCGCCACCAATACCGGCGCCACGGTGGTCATCGACCATCGCGGCCGGGTGACGCACGAGTTGCCGCGGCTCACGCGCGGGGTGCTGAAGGCCGAGGTCGAAGGGCGGGGCGGGCGCACGCCCTATGCGGTGTGGGTGTCGCGCCTCGGGCTCTGGCCGCTGTGGGGTCTGGCGCTGGCGGTGGTGGCGGCCACGCTGGCGCGCCGCCGCCCTTAGCTCGAAGCCTTCACCGGCCAGTCCCGCAGCTTGCCCGGGTTCAGCAGCCCGCGCGGATCGAAGCGCTTCTTCATCTCGACGATCTCCGGCGGCAGCGCGCCGCCGGCCTTGCCGTCCTCGACGATGAAGACATGCGGGTTGTTGATCCGCACGCCACGATCGCGGTGCATGCGGATGATCTCGGCCAGCCGCTCCTCGGTCGTGAAGCGCACCAGCTGCAATGCGCTGCAGGTGACCAGGCCGTCGAGATTGCGCAGGAACTCGACGTGCATCAGCACCTCGCCGGCGAACAGCTGCTCCATCTCGGTGATCTGGGCCACGTGCTGGCCCGGCACGAAGCTGCTCTGCAGATAAGTCAGCGACTTGTCGACCTTGAGCGCGTGCAGCGTCGTGTGGTTCCAGGTGAACTCCATCAAGGTGCGGTTGCTCTTCTTGACCTCTTCAGCGGTCTTGCGATAGGTCGGACGGCCGCCATGCATTTCGGCCAGCGTGAGCATCGGCTCTTCGGAGGATTCCGCGACCAGCGACAGCACCGCGTGGCAGCCCTTGGGCAGGTACTCGGCGAGCTGCGCTAGGTGATCGGGCACCGGGCTGGCGAAGAAGGCCACTTCGCGCTTCACGATGCCGGGCGCATGCGCCAGCGCGTCGGCGAAGGCCAGCGCCGGGGCGAAGGCGTCGAAGACCACCAGGCTCTCGAGCCATGGGTGGGCCGGCGCCAGCGCCACCTCGAGCTCGAGCACCAGCCCGTTGGTGCCCCACAGGTGGTGCATGCGCATTGCTTGGGCGCCGCGCAGCTCGACGATCTGCGGTTCGGGCTCGATGGTCATCGCGCGCACGCCGAGCACATTGCCGGGGGCGCCGAGCGGGCCGTAGTTGATCGAGCCGACACCGCCGAAGCCGCCGCCGAACAGGCCACCGAGCGTCGCGCTGCGGTAGGTCGACGGAACGCAGCGCAGCTCCTGGTCGGAAGGACGGGTGTGCTTCTCGAGCTCGCCGAGCCGGATGCCGGCCTGCGCGCGCGCGACGCCGGGGCGGACCCATTCGACGGCGTTGTAGCCGGTCATGTCGAGCACCACCCCACCGGCCAGCGGCGTGGTCTGGCCGTAGTTGCCGGTGCCGCTGCCGCGGATCGTGATCGGCACGCCGAGCCGTGCGCAGGCGCCGACCAACGCGCGGATCTCGTCCTCGGTGCGCGGGCGCACCACGGCATCGGCGCGCTTGTCCTTGAGCTGCCGGTCGAGCACCGGGCTGAACCAGGCGAAGTCCTGCGACAGCCGCGCGATGCGGCTCGGGTCGGTAATCCAGTCGAGTTCGGGAAGTTCGAGGTGCRGGCGCTCGATCGAGGTCATGGGTGCGTTCATCGGAGTCAGTCTTGGGAGAGTTCGCTCGCGTGCCAGGAGCCGAGCGCGAGCTTGGTGAGCCAGGCCATCAGCACGAACAGCGCGACGCCGGTCAGCGAGATCAGCAGCAGGGCGGCGAACATGCGCGGGATGTTGAGCTGGAAGCCGGCCTGCAGGATCTGGTAGGCCAGGCCGGCGCCCGAGCCGCCGGTGCCGGCGACGAACTCGGCCACCACGGCGCCGATCAGCGCCAGGCCGCTGGAGATCCGCAGGCCGCCGAAGAAGTACGGCAGAGCGCTCGGGATGCGCAGGCGCACCAGCTGCTGCCAGCGGGTCGCGCGGTTGAGCTTGAAGTAGCTCTGCAGGTCGGGCTCGATGCTGCGCAGGCCGAGCGTGGTGTTGCTGATGATCGGGAACAGCGACACCAGTGCCGCGCAGACCACCATCGCCGCGGTCGGATTCTTGACCCAGATGATGATCAACGGCGCGACCGCGACGATCGGCGTCACCTGCAGCAGCACTGCGTAAGGAAAGAGCGCGGTCTCGATCAGCTTGCTCTGCACGAAGAGGAAGGAGATCAGCACGCCGGCGATTGTGGCGACCACGAAGGACACCACCGTGATCTTGAGCGTCACCAGCAGGGCCATGCCGAGCGGCACCCAGTCGGTGACCAGCGTCTGCATCATCAGGGAGGGCGAAGGCACCAGGTAGGGCGGCAATTCCAGCGCCGTGACCAGGCCCTGCCAGAGCGCGATCAGCACCACGCCGACCAGCAGCGGATACATCACGCGCTGGACGCGCGGCTGCTGCAGCAGGGGAATGCGGGCCGGCTGCCTCGGCGCGGCTTGTTTAACCGCCGGGCGCGTCCGGGTCGGCGTCGTCGTTGCTTCCATCGCTGGGGTCCCCGCGGCGGTYGTCGGTGCCAGCGCGCTCATGCCTCGACCTCATCGTGGGCGCTGCTGGCGCGCAGCAGGCTGTCCTGCAGTGTCTTGGCATAGCGGCTGAACTGCGGCGACACCATGAAGTCGGCGCTGCGCGGGTAGGGCTCGTCGATGCGGAACTGCTCGACCACGCGGCCCGGCCGGGCGGCCATCATCACGACGCGGCTCGACAGGAACACCGCCTCGTGGATCGAGTGGGTGACGAAGATCACAGTGAGCTTCTTCTTCCGCCAGAGGTCGAGCAGTTCGGCGTCGAGCTTGTGGCGCGTGATCTCGTCGAGGGCGCCGAAGGGTTCGTCCATCAGCAGCAGGTCCGGCTGGATCACAAGGCCGCGCGCGATCGAGACCCGCATCTGCATGCCGCCCGAGAGCGCGCGCGGCAGGGCCGAGGCGAACTTGTCGAGGCCGACCAGTTCGAGGGCCTCGGCGACGCGCGCTTCCGCCTCCTTGCGCGGCACGCCGGCGAGGTCGAGCGGCAGCCGCACATTGGTGCGCACGCTGGCCCAGGGCATCAACGTCGGTGACTGGAAGACGAAGGCCATGCGGCGGCCGCTCTCGTCGATCTGCGCCACCGGCTTGCGCCACACCAGCAGGCGGCCGTCGGTCGGCTCGAGCATGCCCGCGACCATCTTGAGCAAGGTGCTCTTGCCGCAGCCCGAGGGCCCGAGCAGGGTGATGAACTCGCCTTCGGCGATGCTCAGGTCGACCGGCAGCAGGGCCTGCGTGCCGTTCGGATAGGTCTTCTCGGCCGAGAGGACCTCGACCGCCGGGACGGTGAAGCGAGGCTGCGGCGGCAGYGTGTAGGAGGCGGATTCGGTGTTGTTCATGCGGAGCCTTTCGAGAGGGCGCCGAAGCGCCCGGCGTGTCAGGGCAGGACCTTGGCGTCCTTCACGAATTCGGTCGTATAGGTCTTGGCGACTTCCACCTTGGCGGGGTCGAGCAGCTTGGCCGAGACCAGGAAGTCGTAGCTGGCCTTGGCGCGTGCATCGGTGATCACGCCGATGCCCTGCGTCGCCGCGTCGCCGCCGGTGACCATGCCCATTTCCTTCAGCTTGGCGACGCTGTAGGCCAGCTGGTCGTCGGTCATGTTGGGGTTGTCCTTCTTGATCAGGGCATTGGCGGGCGCCGGATCGGCGAGGTAGCTCTTCCAGCCTTCGGCCGAGGCCTTGACGAAGGCCGCCACCTGCTTGTTGCGCTCCTTGACGGTCTTGTCCATGCACGAGACCGTGGTGGCATAGGCCGGGAAGCCGTGGTCGCTGAACATCAGCACGGTGCTCTTCACGCCGGCCTTCTGGATCGCGTAGGGCTCCGAGGTCAGGTAGCCCTGCTGCGCGGTGTTCTTGTCGGCCACGAAGGGCTGAATGTTGAAGGTGTAGGGGCGGGTCTGCTCGTCCGTGAGCCCGAATTTGGCCTTCAGCCAGGGCCAGTAGCCGCGGTTGGCCTGGGCGCCGATCAGGATCGTCTTGCCCTTGAGGTCCTCGAACTTCTTGACGTCGTCGTGCGCGATCAGCACCTGCGGATCCTTCTGGAAGAAGGCCGCGACGTTGACCACCGGCACGCCGCCTTCGCGCACCTGCATCATCTGGATGTCGCTCGAACCCATGATGCAGTCGGCCTGGCCGGCAGCCATCATCTGCGTGATGTTGACCTGCGGGCCGCCCATCTTGATCGTGACGTCGAGGCCGTACTTCTGGTAGATGCCCTGGGCGACGGCCTGGTAGAAGCCGCCATGCTCGGCCTGCGCGTACCAGTTGGTCATGTAGGTGAACTTGTCCTGCGCCTGGGCCGGCGCTGCGGCGGCCAGCGCGAAGGCCGCGGCCAGGGGGGCGAGACGGAGGGCGAGGGGAAGGCGCATGGTGAGGACCTCTGTGGGGGTTGGAAGCGAAACGGGATCGGATACAAGGAGCGGGCCTCAGGCCACGGCTCCGATGGACGACTGGATGAAGCCCTGCTCGTGGCCGCGGCCCCAGGTGGGCTCCTCGCGCACCACCCAGCGCAGCGCGTGCAATTCGGTCAGCGCCTGCACCCAGCTCGCGGACAGCGTGTCGAGGATCTCCTCGCCCTGCTCGCGGGTGGCGCTGGTCGGGTCGCCGATGACGCCGCTGGGACCGAAGTCGCGCGCGGTCCAGGCGCAGGCCGGGCGGCCGTCGGGCGACAGCAGCTTGATCGGGAACGGCGGTGGGAAGTTGGCGGCGGCGCGCTCCATGTGCACCGTGT
>NZ_JBFUIU010000543.1:0-6171 GCF_056401695.1 Variovorax sp. P4_D9 | reverse complement strand
AGAATGTGCTGGGGTGGTTTCCACCCGGCGACACGATCTATCTCGACCAAGGCCTTGACCCCGAAAACAACCTGTTGGCCGCATCGATCGTGGTTCATGAGATGGTTCATATCCTGCAGTTCCAGGCGGCACGTACCGCTGCTGACTTCTCTTGCGCCCGATCGATTGAACTCGAGCGGCAGACGTATGGGGTGCAGCGGGAGTTCATCACCCGCTACGGAGTGCGTCGCCCTGTTGGCGCGTCTATGCATCAAGTTGGATGCGATTCGCCTTGAATGTTGTGCAACACGCGCAAAGACCTCTCGGATGTCCGTTACCAATCGCGCGTTTTGACGGCGTCGCGGGCCGGATCAGGAAGCGCGCATACTCTTGTCGACCTCGATGAGCTCAGCCGACCGGTGCAGCCAGATTCAGCAGGCCGGCGGACTGGAGGGCGCGCCAGAGTGCCGCCGGCACGGCATGGTCGGCATCGGCGGAGTTGGCCAGCACCTCCTGTGGCGTCACACCGCCGAGCAGCACGGTCACGACCGCAGGATGCGCCATCGCAAACTGCAACGCGGCGCGGCGCAGCGGCGTGGCATGCGCGGCGCAGATCGCTTCGATCTTGCGCACGCGGTCCATGATGTCTTCGGGCGCAGGCCCGTACTCGAACTTGGCCCCGGGCACGGCGCCGGTTGCGAGGATGCCGGAATTGAATACACCGGCCAGCATGACGCCGATGTTCTTTTCGAGTGCCAGCGGCAGGAATTCGTCCAGCCCGTTCTGGATCAGCAGCGAGTAACGGCCAGCCAGTATCGCCACGTCGAAGTCGCCGGCCTTCGCGAACCTCACCGAAACGTCGGACTCGTTGATGCCGAATCCAATGGCCGCCACGGTCTTCTCGCTGCGCAGCCTGTCGAGCGCCTTGTAGGCGCCCTCCATCGCCTCCTTGAAGCGCACGGGCGCATCGACCGGGCCGTGCGTCCACACGTCGCAGTCGTGGATCAGCAGGATGTCCAGGCGGTCCAGCCCGGTGCGCAGCAAGGACTGTTCGACCGAGCGCATCGTGCCGTCGTAGGAATAGTCAAAGCGCGGCGCATGCGGATGGCCGCCAGCAAAGCCCGGCGAGAAAACGTCGGGGTTCTTCGGCGGCGGCTTGGCAAAGACGTCCATGACCCGGCCGATCTTGGTCGATACGATCACGTCCTTGCGCGGCAGGTGGCGCAGGCCTGCACCCACGCGCGCTTCGGCCAGCCCGTTGCCGTAGTGCGGCGAGGTGTCGAACACGCGCACTCCGCTGGCGTACGCCTGTTCGATGGTGACGATGCAGTTTTTCTCATCGAGCAATTCGTACAGGTCGCCCATGGGTGCCGTACCCAAACCGAGGGCCGAGAAGGCGAGTTCCGTTCCATTGCGGGTCGTGAAGTGGTGCGACTTCATGCATTTCTCCTCGTTGGATTGCGAGTGGAAAGCCCGCGCAAAGCATAGCGCGCGCGCTCCATCTGCGTGGGGGCGCTGGCGACAAGGTGGCGGGAGGAGCACTCGCCCCTGTAAAGGAAAGACGCAGGGCGGCCACACCACGGACCACTCCGGCATGCTCTGCKCCTCTTCTGACTTGGTCGGCCGGAGAGCGGCGCCTGCCGCAGTTGCCTACATCTTCACCCGAAGAGGAGACCGAGGTCCTGGTCACCGACTTAGCCTGGAGCCTGCATGTCTCCTTCCCAGTGACCGGGGCACTGCTCGATCTTCAACCGTAAGCAGTAAGCGCTTTTCCAGCGGGCGCATCGCTGCAAGTTCGCCTTTGTCTTCCCAGATCGAGGCTTCCGAGAGGTGGGAGAGGATCACGCCCGATCAATCTCATCGCCTTCATCGCTCTGGCGATGCGCGGGATCTCGCCAGGGCCTCGCCAGTCGCGGGGCCTGTCAGCTCGATGGCCTGCACCCTGGGGCGAGCGGTCCTACGACCGCCGACCGCGTCCGCGCGAAGAATCGGCTTTTTGCCTCGGTTCGTGTGGTGCGGGATGCGTACCAAGCGGCTGGGCGTTGGCGAGCGTCCCAAATGCACGCTGCCCCTTCCTGGGGGAAACATCCGCCCTACGGCGCGCGAAATCTTCAAATGAAGTCTCGACGATCTTTGAGCTTGTCCGGGTGGCGAAGATGCATCGCGGCACGCGGACCACGTATCCGTCTTTCGATGGCCGGCGACCCGATTGGGCGCTATAACGGTCCTTTATCGCCTACCTGCCCCCTCAGCCGCAGGCGCCCTCCCCCTGGCGCCATGCCTTGAGGCGCGTCATGATCGCGGATTGGTCCATGAGCGTTGTCATGGCTTCTCGTCGGCGATCCCTCCCAGCGGCCGGGCTCCCCGGCGTCCAGCCTCGCCCTGGCTGTCCCAACAGCACCACAGACCCCCGCCGTCCCCGCGGATTCGGCCCCACCGCTCTTTACCGTCGGTTCAAATGTAGATCCACGAGCTCTGGCAGTGCTCCGGCCCCATTCGGTCGACGAGACGGCGTACCCCAGGGCGGTGAGCATGTCGGTGAACACGACGYTGCGCGGGGGCAAATACAAGCCGCCCCACTTTTCGATCACTCGCCGCTCTGTTTTGCGAATGTTGGATGTCCGAGCGCCGCTGATCGCAAGCACGGCGTGTTCAACCGTCAATGGGCTGCGAAGTTCGTGAATGATCGGATACAGCATGTCGAAGCGAACTCGGGGCCAGGAGGATTCTGGCAGTGGCACGCATGCTTTGTGAAGTCGCACGGAGTGGCTGGCCCCGAGATTCTTCATTGGCAACGGAGCGCGAACTGCCGGTCTCTTGCAAAACGATCATCGTCGCAGGCGGCTGTCATCGGCTGCAAAGCCGCGCTGCAGGCGTTGATTGCGGCGCTTGGCTGGGCGACAGGCAGGGAAATGGGCGGTTGAAGCTTGCATTCGCCCTCCCGCAGACATGCATTTGGTCAATCGCCTCATGAGCCAAATCTACGCCGCCGTCGGCAGCCTTGCGCAGCAGCAGTTCGGCCTCCGCGGTGCCGCATGGGCCACCTTCACGATAGAGCAGCATCATTGCAAGGTTGTATTGAGCGAGCGGATTGCCGCGTTGTGCGGCAGTCCGGAAGTGCCTGCGCGCCTTGACATGGTCGCCGACGAGCCACGCCGGACCCGCCTGCATGAGGTCTTGATCGGGCATCGGATCTGGCATGTCGGTTTGGGCGCTAGCAGCACCTGCACAGGCGAGGAGCAGGCAACTCGACAAATGGCGCATGATCAAGCTTTCAGGAGATGGTGAAGTAACCATCGTTCTCCACTTGCGCTCTCCTGTCGTGAAGGAGATGCGAATTCGAAACGAAAGTATTGCGATGCGCGCGGTGGCAGGACCATCGATGGGCGAACAGGCGTTCGACACGGAAAGTCGAGTGCGCTTGGCTGAATGCGTGCTCGACCTCCAGGCGCGCCAACTTCGCACGTCGGACGGCCGGCCGGTCGAACTTCGTCGAAAGGCGCTCGACGTGCTGCTGCTTTTGGCTGAGAACTCCGGCCGAGTCGTCAACAAAGGCACCCTCATGGATCAGGTCTGGCCGGGGGTTGTGGTCGGCGACGACTCGCTCACCCAGACCGTCGTCGAGATCCGGCGTGCCATCGGCGATCGCGAGCGCAAACTCCTGTGCACGGTCCCACGCCGTGGCTACAGGCTGCAGCCGACCGAAGCACCCGCTTTTGTGGCGGCGCCAGCCTTGTCGATCGCTGTGCTGCCGATTGCTCACGATGTCGCCGATTCGGACGGCGCGCGCTGGGCGGCCGCGCTGACTACCGAGTTGACGTCCCGGGCAGGTGTCGGCCTCTCCGACAGTTTGGTGGTGGCGCGCGAGACGGTCGCGGCCGCGGGTACGGCGCTGAGCGATCCTCGGGTAGCGGCACGCCAACTCGGCGTTCAGCAGGTGGTGTGCGGCGACCTGCGACCGGTCGCCGGAGGATGGAGCCTTGCGCTGTCCGTGATCGATGGTGTATCGGGTGCGCGGCGCTGGTCACACCGGTTCGCGCTCGAGCACGCGGGCCTGCAAGACCAGGTCAGCGAAGTCGCGGCGCAGGCGGCTCGTGCCATCATCGTCGAGATGCACCGCACCGCGGCAGCGCTCGCAGCGGCCAAGCTGCCCGGCGAGCGCAGCGCCGATGACCTCGCGCTGCAAGGCTGGGTTTGCATATACGACGGGATCAGCCCGGAAAATCTCGAGCGTGCGCAGCACCTTTTCGAGCAGGCGATCGAGAAGGAACCGTCGCACCGCAGAGGACTAGGGGGACTTTGCATCAGCAATCACTGGCGGGCGCTGATGGGCTGGGCACCTGACCGCCAGCGGGCGCAGCGGCAAGTGGTCGACGCCGCATTGCGCCTCGAGAAGCTACATCCCACCGACAAGTTGACGGCGCTCGCGAGCGGCTCGGCAGCTGACGTCGAACAGCGATGGGACTTGCGACTAGCGATCGGGGACCACCTTTGCGAGCGCGACCCGGCGGACCCGACGGCTCACTTCGCGCGCGCTCTTGGGCTGCTCAGGCTCGGGCGATTCGACGAATGTCTGGCTGAGATCGACCAGGCGTTGCGCCTGAGCGTCGACGACTTCCGGGTCGGCTGGTGGTACTCGATCGCGGCATGCGCTCAGCTGATGTCTGGGCGGTACGGGCCCGCGCTGCACACGGCGCAGCAGGCGATTGCCGCCAATGCCTGCTTGCCCTGGCCGCCCCTGCTGCTCGCGACGGCGCTGGCTGGTGACGGGAGATCGGCCGAAGGTCGAGAGGTGCTGCGCCAGCACCGGTTGCGGGAACCACGCTGGGACCGGAAGCACGTTGAGCTGCTCCTGGGGGGCGGCGATGTCGGTTACCAGCAAGGGTGCGCGCGCATCCTCTTGTGCCTCGAGGCTCTGGGAATGCCTGATGCCTGATGCCTGATACCTGATACCTGATCCGACCGCCGACTTGACTCCCGAAGACCGCAACTGGACGGTTTAGAACTAAAGGTAAATACTTGCTTATCACCGTATCTACACTCTTGGCGCCGCCTTGGTGTTCTGGGTGGCCTGTAGATTCAGCGGCGTTAGCCGAGGGTAGGATGCAGCCATGAATCGCGACATTCGTGCGGCAGGTCAAGACTGACTCCGGTCAATTAACCTTTCCTGACGACTGCAGCTCTTGCCAACTGCAGCCATTCAGGTTGCGCGAATGGACGATTTGGTGAGAGTACGAACGTAGCTCCGCTCAACCTACCGCAGCACGTCCGCTGCGCTCGGATCTTCCAGGCCGGCGGCGATTCGCAGTAGGGTCGTGGCCCTGTGCAGATGCTCCGGCTTGCGAGCGACGAAACCGCCAGCTAGGCCGCGCTCCACCCAGGCCGCCCCCAGCCGACGTGCACTATCGAATGCGTCCTTGGCCTTGGCAATGTCGCCCAGCCCGACATGGCTCATGGCCAGAAACCCATGCAACTGGGGAGCATCGGGTGTGTCGGCAAGTCCGAGCAGCGCGTACTCGACGCCCTCTGCATAGGCACCAGTGAGCACGCATGCCATCGCCAGTTGCTGGAAGACTGTGTGCCGCATCGGATCACGTGGATTCAGCCGCAGCGCCTGTTGAAGATGCGGGATCGCCAGATGCATCAACCCTATGCTCAATTCGCAGAATGCGAGCGCATTCAGTGCATACAAACTGTTCGGGTTCAGCTCGTACGCTCTTTGCGCCGTAAGCAAGGCCTCGGCAGCGAGCTGCGCATCGGGGGCCATGCTCAGAATCAACGCCTTGATCGCATAGGAGTTGCTGTCGTGGCGATCAAGCTCGATCGCCTGGGCCGCCGCCGACATGCCTGCCTGCCAGTCAGCGGAGCGGTCAGGCGAAGTGCCCAACATGAAACGCTGCCAATGCACGAAGGCAATGATTTGCAATGCAAGGCCGCTTCTGGCATCGATGGCAAAGGCCGCCTGGGCTTCGCTCAATGCTTCATTGAAAAGCCCCGCGTCGGAATGGATGTACGCCGTCCAGGCCTTGGCCCAAGCGCTGACGGCGCGTTCGTAAGCGCCCAGGCTTTCCGGGCGGCGGCGATGCACCTTGTCGCGTTCTGCATCGTCGATGTGCGGCGCAATGGCCGTCACGATGCTGCGCGTCACTTCCTCTTGCAACGCGAAAATGTCCTCCAGCACCCGGTCGTACT
>NZ_JBFUIU010000542.1:0-6183 GCF_056401695.1 Variovorax sp. P4_D9 | reverse complement strand
TCGATCTCGTCGAGGTAGGGCTTGCCGGGCTTCCAGTAGGCGTCGTTGCGCACCACGAGCGAGCGCACGCCAGGCTTGAACTCCTTGAGCTTGTACGGCCCGGTGCCGATGCCAGCATTGAAGTCGGTCGTGCCTTCCTTGACGATCTGGAAGTGGAAGGTGCCCAGGATCACCGGCAGGTCGGCGTTCGGCGCGCTGAGCACCACCGTCACCTCGTTGGGGCCGGTGGCCTTGACGCTGTCGATCTGGTCGGCCAGCGCCTTGGCCTTGGAAGCGGTGGCCGGGTCCTTGTGGCGCATGACCGAGAACACCACGTCGGCCGGCGAGAGCGCCTTGCCGTCGTGGAACACCACGCCCTTGCGCAGCGTGAAGACCCAGGTCTTCGCATCCTTGGTGGTGAAGGACTCGGCCAGCGCGGGCTGCGGCGTCAGGCCGCCGTCCAGCGAGGTGAGGCCGTTGTAGATCATGTTGCAGCGCGAGTAGTCGGTCTGGTTCGACTGCTTGGCCGGGTCCAGCGTGTCGGTGGCGGCGGCCGTTGCGCCGGCGACGCGGATGCGCCCGCCCTTCCTGGGCGTCTGTGCATGCGCGCTCATCGCCACGCCCGCCAGGCTGCCGGCCAGCGTGGCCTGCATGCCGCCGGCCATCAGCATCGCGAGGATGTCGCGCCGCGTGGCGCCGCGCCGCAGCGACTCCATCGCGCGAAGGCTTTCGCGCGGACCGACAAATCGAGCCAATGGGTTGTGGTTGTCGCTCATGGGATGTCTCCTGGTGGATCTGATTATTGAAAAACGTGAGGAAAGAATCTCGTCGCGCGGGCGTCTCAGGCGAGCCGATCCTTGAGCCGGTAGTACAGGCCCACCGCCGGCAGAAACCAGGGCGGACCAAAATGCCCCGGGATGGCGGGCCAGTGGCGCTCGCGCCACGGGTTGGCCTCGGCATCGCCCGCCATCACGGCGGCCATGCACTCGCCCATGTGGACCGACATCTGGGTGCCGTGGCCGCTATAGCCCGTCGAGTAGTAGAGGCCGTCGCGCTCGCCGGCATGCGGCAGGCGGTCCTGCGTCACGTCGACCAGGCCGCCCCAGCAGTAGTCGAGGCGCACGTTGCGCAATTGCGGGAAAGTTTCAGCCAATCCGGCGCGCAGGATCTCGCCGCTCGCGGCGTCCGACTGCGGGCTGGAGATCGCGAAGCGCGCCCGCCCGCCGAAGACCAGCCGGTGGTCCGTGGTGAGCCGGAAGTAATGGTGGATGTTCGCCACCGTCACGTAGGTGCGCCGGGCCGAGAGCAGGGCCTGCGCGCGCTCGGCGCCCAGCGGCTCGGTGACCACGATGAAGCTGCCGATCGGCACGATGCGGCGGCGCAGCCAGCCGAAGCTGCCGTAGCCGCCGTGGCGCGTCGCGCCGGTGGCCAGCAGCACCTGCTCTGCGGCGACGGTGCCGCTCGCCGTGTGCAGCCGAGGTGCATGGCCCTGGCCCAGGCGCTCGATGCGCTGCACGCTCGTGCCGGTGTGGATCTGCGCACCGTTGCGCTCGGCTGCTGCGGCCAGGCCCTGCGCGAAGCGGCCCATGTGCATCTGGCCGCTGCGCTTGTAGAGCAGGCCGCCGTGGAAGCGCTCGCTCTGCACTTCGGCGCGCACGCGCGCCGCATCGAGGATCTCGACATCGGTGTCGACGCGGTCGGCGACCAGGCGCTCGGCGCTGCGTTGGAGCGCCGTCATCTGGCCGGGACGCGTCGCAAGCTTGAGCTTGCCGTGGCGCAGGAAGTCGCAATCGATGGCCTCGTCGCGCACCAGCCGCTCGACCGTGTCCACGGCGTCGTCGTAGGCGCGGTACCAGGCACGGGCCCGGTCGGCACCGAACTTCGCGGCCACCTCGGCATATTCCACCGCCAAGCCGTTGTTGACATGGCCGCCGTTGCGCCCCGAGGCTTCGGCGGCCACGCGCTCGCCGGCCTCCAGCACCACCACCTTGGCGCCGCGCTTCGCCAGCGCCAGCGCCGCCGAAAGGCCCGTGAAGCCGCCGCCGACGATCGCCACGTCGACCTGCGCCGGCAGCTCATGCGGCTCGGGCACGAAGGCAGGCGCCGAACTGGTCCAGTAGGAGTCGAGCTTCATGGCGTGGGGCGCGTGGCTGGGGCAATTAGAGGCCGACGACGCCGGGCAGGCCGCCGATGTCCTGGATCTCGACGTAGCGGTAGGCCGGGTTGCCCGGGCCATGGCCACGGTTGACGAACACCTTGTTGACGATGCCCAGGTCGTCCGCCGACATCAGGTCGTAGCGCAGGCTGGAAGACACGTGCAGCACGTCTTCGGGGTTGCAGCCCAGCGAGTCGAGCATGTATTCGAAGGCCTTCAGGCGCGGCTTGTAGGCCTGCGCCTGCTGCGCGGTGTAGACGCGGTGGAAGGGCGCGCCGAGCATCGCCACGTTCTTCTGGATCTGGTCGTCCGAGGCGTTCGACAGGATCACCAGCGGGATCTCCTTGGCGATCTTGGCCAGGCCGGCGGGCACGTCCGCATGCGGGCCCCAGGTGCGCACCGCGTCGTAGTACTTCTGCGCTTCGCTGTCGAGGTACTGGATCTTCCACTTCTTGCAAAGGCGGCGCACCGCGTTCTTCAGCACCACCTCGTAGGGTTGCCAGTCGCCCAGCACTTCGTCGAAGCGGTAGGCGCTGAAGTCGGCGATGAACTGCTCCATGCGCTCGGCCGGGATGCGGTCGGCGAACATGTCGCGCGCCATGTCGCCCATGCGGAAGCGCGTCAGCGTGCCGTAGCAGTCGAAGGTGATGTACTTGGGACGGAAGGGCATGATGGTCTCTATTCCTTAAATGAAAGATGCAAATGCGACGAACTCATGACGAAGCGATTGCAGCACGCAGCCGCGTCGAGGTTGTAGGGAAATGAAGTGCCTGGCGCACGAAAGCTGCGGTTTGAGGGGGCGCCGGCGGCATGCCGTGCGGTCTGCCTTTGCGTGTGCAGCCACGCACCTCGGTGCGTGGCTGCGAAGGCGATGCGCACGCTTTTGAAGCGGCAGCGGCTGCGTCAGGCTCAGGCCATGATCCACACCTTGCGCACGGTCTCGAGGGTGCGCCAGGTGCCGGTGTAGCCTGGCTTCATGATGAAGCAGTCCCCGGCCTTGTAGACCACTGGGGACTGTCCGTCCTCGGTGAGCTCGACCACGCCGGACAGGATCAGGCAGAATTCCCAGGTCTCGCCCTTGATGGAGCGGTTGACGCCGGGTGTCGACTCCCACACGCCAGCGCGCACCTTGTCGTCCTTGGCGCTGTCGACGTCCCAGTTGCGGCACACGATGTCGCCTTCGATGACGCGTTCGGCCGGCGGCCGGTATTCGCGCGGTTCGCCGAGTTGGTCGAAGTTGAAGTTGATGAGCAGATTTTTTGACATGGAAAGCGGACTTTCAGGAGGGTGGAACACGACCCTGATGCTATGTTTAGGTGTTCTCGGGTTGGTGCCGAAGCCGATGCCGAAAACGGTGGCAAATGCGCGATTGGCTGCGCGGCAAAGCGCAATCTGCTTGCGCGCGCAATGCCTGAGACTGCCGCGATCAGTTGGAGAAGCCGATGCCTGCCGCCAATGCCGCTCCGGGCCTCGATCAGCTCGGCCCAGCGCCGCAGTATTCGGGCGCGTGCACGGGGCGCTCCCGTAGCCCAATCCGAAGTCTGGAATGCGGGCTGCGCATCGCTCACCGCGCGGTCGACGATGGTTGCGGCAGCGATGGGCACTTCGGCGTAGATCATCCCATCGGATGGGCGATGAACCTCCAGCACGTCACCCTCGCCATTGACCAGCACACCCCCGATGAAGTATCCGTTTGGAAAGGAGGTCTTGTCAGGGTCGAATTCAAGCATGTTCAAGTCCCGGTCGAAGCTTTGCATGGCGAACGATGCTAGGGAGATCGGCCCATCATTTGTATGCGTAAGCAGGCCCGCCGCTGCAGCGAATTGCAAAACAGGCACGCTTTGCAGGCGAAGCTTGCGAGTTGCGAAAGAGCGCGAATTCGGTCTGGCGAAAGGCGCGGATGTCATCCAAGATGAGCTGCCCTTTTGCTCGCACGAAGACCTGCCGATGCCCGCCCAGACACTGAACGCACCCGCTCTCGACGGCGTGGTGCTGAGACCGATGACCGCGGCCGACCTGCCGCTCGCGCACGCATTGACCGCCGAGCTGCGCTGGCCGCACCGCCCCGCGGATTGGGCGCAGGTCTTCGCCCATGCCGAGGGTATCGTCGCCGAGCGCGACGGCGAGCTGGTCGGCACCGCCCTGCGTTGGCGCTGGGGCGAGCGCCACGCCACCATCGGCCTCGTGATCGTGTCGCCGGCCTGCCAGGGGCGCCGCCTCGGCCACCGGCTGATGAGCGCGCTGCTCGAAGAGCTGGGGGAGCACACGGTGCTGGTGCATGCCACCGCCGAAGGCCGAGGCCTCTACGAGCGCCTGGGCTTCGTGCGCATCGGCGAGCTGCGGCAGCACCAGGGCGTGGCCCAGCCGGCGCCGCTGGTCGCGCTGGCCACGGGCTGGCGCCTGCGGCCTGCCGGCCATAGCGAGGCGGCATCGCTGCAGGCGCTCGATGCCGCTGCACGCGGCATGCCGCGCGATGCGCTGATTGCAGATCTGCTCGCCGCGTCCGATGCCTGCGTGGTGCTCGACCACGACAACGCGCCGCAAGGCTTCGCGATGCTGCGCCGCTTCGGGCGCGGGCACGCGATCGGTCCGGTGGTGGCGCCCGATGCCGAAGGCGCGAAGGCGCTGATCGCGCACCTCGCCGGGATGAATGCCGGAAACTTCATGCGCATCGACATCGACTTCGCCAGCGGCCTGGCCGAATGGCTCGAGAGCTTCGGCCTGTTGCGCGTGGATGCGCCGACGACGATGGTGCGCGGCACGCCGCTCGCCTCGCCGCCCGGCGGACCGGCGCTGTTCGCGATCGTCACGCAGGCCGTGGGCTGAGTTCTATGGGCTCGACCACCTTCCTCTACAAGTCCGACCCGGTGCGCGGCCGCCAGTGGGCCGAGGTGTTCCGGCGCCGCGCGCCCGGGATCGACTTCCGTATCTGGCCCGACATCGGCGACCCGGCGCAGGTGCGCTTCCTCGCGGCCTGGGAGCCGCCGCCGCAGCTGGCCGAGCGCTTCCCGAACCTGAAGGTGCTGTTCTCTTCCGGCGCCGGCGTCGACCAGTTCGACTTCGCGGCGCTGCCGCCGGACTTGCCGGTGGTGCGCATGGTGGAGCCAGGCATCGTGCAGGGCATGGTCGAGTATGTGACGCATGCGGTGCTCGGCCTTCATCGCGACATGCCGCGCTACCGGCGCCAGCAGCAGCAGGGCCAGTGGCGCCCCTTGGCCGTGCGGCCCGCCGGCGAGCGGCGCGTGGGCGTGCTGGGGCTCGGCTCGCTTGGCCAGGCAGTGCTGGCGCAGCTCGTCGGCCTGGGCTTCGACTGCGCCGGCTGGAGCCGTTCGCGGCATGCGGTCGAAGGCGTGGAATGCCATGCCGGCGCCGATGAGCTGCCGGCCTTTCTTGCACGCACCGACATCCTCGTGTGCCTGCTGCCGTTGACCGATTCGACGCGCGGCTTTCTCGATGCGCGCCTGTTCTCGATGCTGCCCGAAGGTGCGGGCCTGGTGCACGTCGGCCGCGGGCCGCAGCTCGTGGACGCCGACCTGCTGGCCGCGCTGGCCAGCGGCCGGATCGGCGATGCCGTGCTCGACGTGACCGACCCCGAGCCGCTGCCGCCGGAGCATGCCTTCTGGCGCCATCCGCACGTCCAGCTCACGCCGCACATCGCGAGCATGACGCAGCCGCTGAGTGCGGCGGAGGTGGTGCTCGACAACCTGCGCCGCTTCGAGGACGGCGAGCCGATGATCGGGCTCGTCGATCGCGCGCGAGGGTACTGAGGCGCGCCGCACGATCTGCTGTCGCGACGCGCACAACCGCAGGCTGCATCGCACAAAGCCCTCAATGCAGCACCCGCACGAGGGGCACGCGGCCTAAGCTTTTGGACATCCAAAGGCCCGACTCCCGCCCCTTCATGACACACCCCATCGCATTGCCCAACAAGGCCGCGCTCGACGCCATCGACCGCGCCCACCTCATCCACCCCGTCTCGCCCTGGCGCGTGCACGAAGAGCGCGGGCCCACCGTGCTCGCCTCGGGCCGCGGCGCGTGGCTGACCGATG
>NZ_JBFUIU010000541.1:0-6186 GCF_056401695.1 Variovorax sp. P4_D9 | reverse complement strand
GTGATCGCGTGCAGCAGGCGATTCGGCAACGAGTTCTTCTTGTTCGCCGCTTCGGTCGCCTTCATTCCATACCTGATCTTTGGTCAGATTCTCTATCTGCGATCGCGCCGGATCGTAGGAAACGGATTCCTGACCGTGGCCGGTCTCGCCGCTTTCGCGACCATTCAATACGGGATCCGCGAAGTTCACGTCAGCTTCCTCCCCCTGGGCAACTCGTATCTCCTCTCGTTCGTCTTCGCGTTGGGTTTGTTCGTGATCGCGATGCTGATCAACATCAAGCCTGCGCGTCCGATTCTGTTCAGCGCCCAGGTCAGCTATTCGCTCTATCTGGTCCACGGGCCTGTGGGCTTCGCAGCACTTGGGCTTGGTACGCGCTTGGGCCTACCGTACGCGGTCTCCCTGCCTTTCGCGATCGCCGCCGTATTCGGCATGGCGTTTGCGTTCAATCGAATGATCGAACGACCGTCGCAGCTGATCGCTCGGCAATGGACTGCGTCCACGAAGCTCCCTTCGGGCGGCGCGAAAGCCCTGCCGATTCAAGGGTAGATATCGCACGCGAGCGTGGCGCACTGTTGCGCTTGGTGCCGCCCGCATGACATCTTGGTCCGGCTGGGCCGCGCTATAATTTGTTAGATCAAAATGGGCATTACTATTGGTACTTGCCCCAATGTTTTCACTCCTCCGGTCGACTTCGAAGTCCTTCATTGGCGCGTACTGCGAGTGATCGCTCCCCGGACGGTGGCCTCTCAGTCGAAATCGATTGAGTTTCATCATCATTCCCAATGTCCTCCGATTCCTCTCGCGCCATTTTCACGATCTGCTCCAACAACTATGTCCCGATGGCCAAAGTGCTGTTGGCGAGTGCGAAACGCCATCATCCAGAGGCGACCTTCTATCTCTGCCTCGCGGACGAGATCGTGTTCGAGCGGGCCTTCTACCCGGCGGATGGTGTCGAGATCGTCACGGCCAAGGAACTGGGTATCCCGGACTTTAAGGGCTTCGCGTTTCGCTACGACGTGATGGAATTCAATACGGCACTCAAGCCGTTCATGTTCCGTCATCTGCTCGCGAAGGGGCACCGCAGCATCATCTATTTCGACCCCGACATCGAAGTCTTCGGGCGCCTCGAAGAAGTATGTTCGTTGCTCGACGAGGGAGCGTCGTTCGTGCTGACGCCCCACCTCACGAAGCCGGCGGAGCGCGACATGTACCCCGACGACGTGGGCATCATGCGCGCCGGTATTTACAACCTCGGATTCCTGGCCGTGGGTGCTGGCCATGAAGCGGACAGCATTCTTCGGTGGTGGTCGCGGCGCCTGATGTACCAGTGCGTGAATGATCAGGCGAACGGCATTTTCGTGGATCAAAAGTTCATGGATCTGGTGCCTGGATTCGCCGATGGTGCGAAGGTCCTGCGGGATACCTGCTACAACGTCGCCTACTGGAATCTTCATCAGCGCGCCTTGAGTTACGACGATGGCGAGTGGACTGTCGACGGTCGTCCATTGTGTTTCTTTCATTTCAGTGGCATCTCGCCGACGGACACGTCCCGCCTCTCGAAGCATTCGCAGGCATTCCGAGGGGCCGAAATGAGCGCGCCTCTGCTTTCGCTGGTTGCGCACTACGCCTCGCAATTGTTGGCGAACGGACACGGCAGCTTTCCCGATGGCGACTATGCCTTTGGCCGCTTCGCTTCTGGCGCGCGCATCCCGACGCTGATCCGGCACATGTTTCGAGAGAAGCATCTAACCTGGGCTGGCGATCCGTTCGAGAACTACGAACAGTTCCTGCATCTGCCGCACACGAAGGGTTTCGGATCGCCGGACGCATCGATCACCAATCTGATGCATTACCTGCACGGGCGTGAGCCCTGGCTGCAGGCCAACTTTCCGCCGTCGGGACCCGCAAGCGCCAAGGCGTTCCGGGAGTGGTATATCAAGCAGGCCCATACGCTGATTAAGGACCGGCGGTTGGTTGAGCCGGTTGCACTACAGGCAGCGCAGATGCCCTCCGCCACAGTATTGCGTCGACCCCCGCCACGCCGTAGCGAGTCCGAAGCCGATGTTTCCGTGGTGGGATACCTTCGCCTAGCCCTCGGCGTGGGTGAGGCGGGGCGGCAGGTCCTTGGCGGCTTGAGGCATGCAGGCGTAAACGCGCGCGGACTTCCCATCGATCTCAACTCCCACTCGCAAGTCGGCGACAACTCGTTGGAGCATGCGTTCGCCGAGCAGGCGGATGGCCGGATTCAAATCTTCAATGTCAATGCCGACCAGCTGCCGCACGTCGTCGACCGCCTGGCCTCACGTTTGCGATCCGACGCTTACCGGGTCGCAATGCCGTTTTGGGAACTGGAAGAGTTTCCGGCGCCGTGGTTGTCCGCCTTCGACCTCGTCGACGAAGTCTGGGCGCCGACGCGCTTTGTCCAGGCGACGCTCGCCCCCAAGCTTTCCAAGCCTGTGGTGTACATGCCTCTGCCGCTGAGCTTCGAAAAGCCGGCCTCAGTTAATCGGGGCAAATTTCATCTGCCTGCGGATACATTCATCTTCTTTTTTGCGTTTGATTACCTGTCATTTGTCGAGCGAAAGAATCCGATGGCGCTCGTACGCGCCTACAAGCGTGCCTTTGGCGAGCTGGAACGCGCGAACGTCAAGTTAGTAATCAAGGCGCAAAACGCCGACCGAGTGCCTGCGCATCGGCAGACTATGCGCGACTGCCTGCGCGCAGATCCGGACATCCTGTTGATCGAGAAGACACTGAGCCGAACGGATACCCTCGAGCTCATCGCTGCATGCGACGCTGTCGTTTCGCTACATCGTAGCGAAGGACTTGGCTTGCTTATTGCGGAAGCGATGGCGCTGGAGAAGCCCATCATCGCCACGGATTATTCCGCAACGACGGAACTCGTGTCGCGCGAGACTGGCTGGCCCGTCGATTTCGAGATGGTGGCCGTGAAGCCTGATCAATACGTTTTCCCTGAGGGCCAAGTCTGGGCTCAGCCCGACGAGAAGCATGCAGCCAGCCAAATGCGCCGGGTGGTGTATGACCGCGACGAGGCCCTCCGGCGTGCTGTTGCGGCGCGCGCCTTCCTCGAAACAGAATATGGCTCTGCTGCGTGCAGCCGCCGGCTGGCGTATCGCATAGGCCAGCTAGAAGGAGCGCATCATTGACACTGGATCCAGTCGCGGGATGGATGCGGGTACTCGCGCCGCCGAGCACGCGCGTGAAGGGAGTTTGGCGTTGAAGAACTGGACATTAATCGGCGACGTCGGCGGATGGGAGACCTATCACGTTGGCGACGAGGCAATGCTCGAGGCGAATCTGGACCTTTTTCGCACACTCGACCCAACTGTCCGTCTGACGGCCGTATCTTCGGATCCCGCCTTCACCTCGCAGGCGATCGGCGTCGAGGTAGTACCGCGGTTGGGTTTTGACCGTTGCACCAACGACGACGAGCGCGAAGCCCTTCTAACTGTCCTGTCGCGGATGCCAGACGGCGCGATTCCGGCTGCGTTCGAGCGACTGGCAACGCCTTCCGACGGCCTCGTCATCTCGGGAGGGGGCAATCTAACAAGCCCCTGGCCGAACTTCATCTTCGAGCGCCTTGCGTTCTGCCGACGTGCCGCGAGTGTCGGCGCCAAGATTGTCTTTCTCGGCCAGACGATCGGCCCGGCGCTTGAGCCTCGGCACCGTGAGATGGTGAGCGAAATGCTTGGCCTCGCATCCTGGGTTGGCGTTCGTGAGGAGCATTCGTTCGCGCTGGCCCTCGAACTGGGCGTAACACCGGCGAACCTGTCTTACCAACTCGACGACGCCGCGACCCTGGGGCTGAGGTGCCGTTCCGAGGTCGGTACCTTGCTACCCTTCCCCGACGAGGAGCCGTGGATCGCTTTGACGTTCCACCCGATGACGAATCCGACGGTGGCCGACCCGCTTTGGGATCAACTGGCCGAGCAGCTGAGGAAGATCGCCGTTGATACTCGCTGCCGCCTCGTTTTTATTCCGCATGCCAAGGCTGCACCTTCCTTGGGTGCCCCATGGTCCGACGAGGATGTCGGCAAGGCATTGGCCAGCCGGCTGCCCGAAGGCATGCTCATCATGTTGCCCGTGATGAAAGCCCGCGAGGTTGCCGCACTGACGGGCCGGGCGCACATGGTCGTCAGCTCGCGCTACCACCCGATCGTGTTCGGGCTGGCGGCGGCCGTCCCCTGCCTGGCTATTTGGACCACTGAGTACACGCACGTGAAGTTGCAGGGCGCGTTAAGCCAGTACGGACGTGCCGGAGACGTCTGCTCGATCGAAGAAGCATGTGACGGCAAACTGGCACACGCCGCGTCGGCGCTCTGGACAGACGCCGTGGCAATCAAGTCAGGGCTTGCGGAACAGGTGCAAGTCCATGTGATGGAGGAAGAACTTCGCAAGTGCCACCTGCGCGAACGCATCGCGGAAAACGCGGTGCGAGAAATTGAACTGCCGCGTCGTCTGACCATGGCGTTGGCGTTCATTCATCGCCAGGCCGACCGAGCGAGAAAAAATGCCGAGTGGGAGTCCGCAGAGATCGCGCGCGGACTGGAGCAAGCCTCTGCGTCATTGAGCGATGCGACTATATATGCGAAGTCTCTCGAATTAGGACGTGTTGAAGCGGAGAAATATGCCCAATCCCTGGAGAATCGGTTGAATAACGAAGAACGAAGTGTGGCGATGCAGAAGAGCTTGACTGACGCGGATTTGGCTCTTGCCGAGCGGTGCGAAGAACTGGCGCGCTCCGTCGCGAGCGCCACGACCTACGCCAATAGCCTTGAGACCCAGTTGGTGGCGCGCCGCAATGACGGGCTTGAACTAGACGATATGAGGGAAGAAAACCGTCGTCTTCAAGGATCGGTGGGTCAGCTGCAAGGAGAGCTCATTTCCCTGAGCAAGACGCACGCTGAACTCGTGGCGTGCAGATCTTCGCAACGTTCGGAAGGGGAACTCGTGCAATCCGAAGTTCAGCAAATGCGAGCTCAGCGTGATGCGCTCGTGACACAACTGATGCAGCAGGAGGCACACGCTTCCAATCTTCAGCAGCGTCTGCGGGCCACGTATGCATCGCGGTCGTGGCGTATCACTCACCCTATCCGTCGTTTGAAGGACATGCTTCGCCGTTGACGGAGCTGCGGTCGCGCGCGCCGATTCGCTTTGATCGAAGGTCTATCGGCTGGCGCGACGGACGCGCTGCCGTCGTGCAGACTCATCGGCGCGACACGACGGCTGCCCACTGCGACTCGTACTCGGCCCGGTGCTTGAACACCATGCGTACCGCGCGCTTCCGCACCTCGGGCAAAAACCACTGACTTGCTGATGACTCCACCTACTCCACCCTCTCATATCAAAGGTTGGAGCTTCGGAGCTTCCTCAAACTCCGGGGCGGTTCAGGGCGCTTCTGATTTCCAGTTGGCCGAAGAAGTGGTACTCCGTGTGACTCCCGATCCGATTCACGCCGAGTGGCCGGCGTCAACTTCCGTGTCCGCCGGCCAAGCTACGCGTTGCCCATCAAAAAACCTCCGCGTCTTCTGCATCGGTAGCCTTCAACGGCCGGGTTTTTGGGGGCAACTTGTTCATGCTGAACGCTCCTGCCCCAGCTCCAGGCACTCGAGCGCGCTGTAATCGCCGGTACGCCTCAACCGGGAGGGCAACCGGGTCGGCGCTCTGCTTTTCCTGTGAGGCGAAGGACGGATACACATTACTGTAAATAGTCCTGCTCGTTGAAGTTCTGCAGCTGAATTTTCCGATGAGCGTAAGTTGGTCTTGTTGAGGTCTTGTTGAGGTCTTGTTGAGGTCTTGTTGCCGCTTCCCCGCGCAGGCGGGCCCGATTCCTCAGAACGAATGTCCTTCGGCGTTCCGTCGAAGATCCGCATCGACCATCATGGCGCAGAGTTCTTCCAACGTAGTTGTTGGCGCCCAACCTAGCTTCTCCTTTGCGCGAGCAGGATTGCCGATCAGCAGATCGACTTCGGCCGGTCGATAGAACTTAGGATTGACGCTCACCAACGTCTTGCCGCTCCTAATGTCGATACCAACCTCGTCCTGCTCTTCGCCTTCAAATCTCAGTTCATATCCAGCCGCCTTGAACGCCATGTCGACAAACTCGCGCACAGTTTCTGTTCGGTTTGTGGCCAACACGAAGGTATCTGCCTCATCCGCCTGGAG
>NZ_JBFUIU010000540.1:0-6194 GCF_056401695.1 Variovorax sp. P4_D9 | reverse complement strand
GATCATGTGCGTGAGGCTCGAGATGTCGTTGCCCCCACCCGTGCCCGGCAGCCGCGTCTTGGGATTCGCGGGGTTGCCGATGTAGGAGGAGTTGAGGTTGCCGTGCCTGTCGATCTGTGCGCCGCCCATAAAGCCGACGTCGACATGGCCGCGCTGCAGCAGCAGCAGCACGTCTGTGCTGCTCAGCACCATGTTGGCGCGCTTGGTGCAACGCTGCTCGTTGGTCGACGGCGGCAGCTTGCCCGGCTCGATGATCGGGCCGACCACCCCGCCCTCGAACAGGATGGTCAGGCCCGGGCAGCGCAGGCCCTGGGCCAGCGTGGCGGCCAGCAGCGGCACGCCGACGCCGGCAAAGACGACCTGCCCCTCCTTGAGGAGGCGCGCGCTCATGACGGCCAGGATCTCGCTGGCGGTGCAATCGGCGATCTCAGTCATTCAGCATGCTCCTTCCGCGGCGCGCCGCGTCCAGCAATTCGTCCAGGCCCAGCAGGTTCAGGTAGTCGTTCCACGAATTCGGCTGCCGGATGTAGCGCTCGATGTAGTCCTGCATGGCGGCCACCGGATCGGCGTTCACCAGCGAGGTGTAGTAGTCCATGTGCTWGAACAGCGGCTCATAGACATTGCTGCACTCGTGCGGCGCGCAGCCGTAGGGCACCTCGACCACGGCGTCGACCGCAAAGAACGGGATCTTGGTCTGGTCCGGCGAGCGGCGGATCTGGTCGTTGGAGACGATTCGCTCGGTCGTCAGGATCACGCGGTTGGCAGCCATCGCCAGGTCAATGTCCATGAACTGCAGGCCGTCCATCTGGGCGTTGCCGTAGGCATCGCAGCGCTGCACGTGGATGATCGCGACGTCGGGGTTCAGCGCCGGCACCAGCAACAGGTCCTCCTGCGTGAACGGGCAGGCGATGGTGCGCGCCTCGGGGCGCAGCTCGAGCACGTCCGAGCCCAGCATCGAACGCATCGGCAGGAAGGGCACGCCCATCGCACCGGCGCGAAAGCGCATGCCCATCGCCAGGTGGCTCCACTCGTCGTAGCGCGCCTGCTTGCTCTCGACATAGTGGCGCATGACTTTCGAGATGCCCCAGACGATGCCCTGGCTGAACCAACTCGTGATGATGTGGTCGGAGACCCCCGAGGCGAACAGCAGGTCGCCTTCGCTCGAGACGATGCTGCGCGAGACCTGCAGGTGCTTCTTGCGCTCGCGGATCAGCTGCCAGATCATGGCCGTCGGCGTGCGCGACAGCGTGCTGCCGCCGATGCCGACCTTGTCGCCGTCGTTGACGAGCGCGGCCGCCTCTCCGAGCGACATGACCTTCTCACGCAAGCTGCGATCGCGCTGCGCGAGCTTGGACCTCAGTTCGAGATAGGGTGTACCTTCCATATTGCCTCCTGCTTTCCCCACAAACGCTGTGGAAATGTTGACGACGACTGCGACTCCGCGTGGCCCACTGCGCGCAATGGCGACCACTCTCGAACGACCTCCGGGTCTTGTTACCATCTACTGGTCGTCCTATTGTTGGTATCTTAGCAGTGAATAGCGAGACGACGCAAACGGGCGCCTCTCGGTGAAAACCATGAGTCCGCAGTCGAAGCATCGTTATACAGTCATCCTATTGTTAGATAGATAGCTTGTATGAGACGATGACTCGAATGCGCCGGCATCCCGCCGCGCGATTCGCCCAACCCCCTAGGAGTGGAAGATGAAGAACACCTGGTTGAAATTGAACCTGGTCGCTGCCGCGGCGTGTTTCGCCGTCGCAGCGACGGCGCAGTCCAACACCATCAAGATCGGCGTCAACCAGCCGCTCACCGGCTCGGTGGCCGCGTCCGGCAGCTTCGTGACCAGCGGCGCGAAGATCGCCGCCGACGAGATCAACGCCAAGGGCGGCATCAACGGCGCGAAGATCGAACTCGTCATCGAGGACAGCAAGAGCAATCCGACCGAGGCGGCCAACGCCGCCGAGAAACTGATCGTCCGCGACAAGGTGCCGGTCATCATGGGCGCTTGGAGCTCCACCTACACCCTGGCCGTGATGCCGAAGCTCATGGAATACAAGGTTCCGATGCTGGTCGAGACCTCGAGCGCCGACAAGATCACGATGCTGGGCAACCCCTATGTCTTTCGCATCAGCCCGACCAGCGGCATGGAGGCGGTCAGCTTCACCAAGTACTTCGACGGCCTGAAGATCCACAAGGCCGACTTCCTGGTGGTCAACAACGACTGGGGCCGCGGCTCGGCCGAAGCCTTCGGCGACATGCTCAAGAAGAAGGGCGCAACGCTCGGCCGCGTCGAACTCATGGATGCCTCCGCGCAGGACATGTCGGCCCAGCTGTCGCGAATCAAGGGGTCGGACGCCGACACGCTGTTCGTCACCACCGCCGTGGAGCAGCTGACGCTGGTGCTCAAGCAGATCCAGTCGCTGGGGCTGAAGCGCCAGGTCATCACCACCGGCGGCTCGCAGAATCCCGACCAGCTGATCGAGCAGGCCGGCTCCGCAGCGAACGGCTCGATCCACAGCGTGATCTTCGCGCCCTGGTTCCCCGAACTGTCGCAGGACCCGGCGATGACCAGGCGATTCATCGCGGAATGGAAGAAGCGCAGCCTGGACCCGGCCGGCATGACCGAAGGCTCGCGCGGCTACGACGGCATCCTCACGATCGCGGCCGCCATCGTCAAGAGCGGAAGCACCGACTCCGAGAAGATTCGCGACGCGCTCTGGACCACCCAGCTGACCGGACTGACTGGCAAGATCTCGTTTACCAAGGTCGGCCAGCCGGGCAAGGAGAGCGCACAGAGCATTCCGCAGGTGAGCCTGGTGAAGATCGTGGACGGCAAGATCAGCCTCGTCACCGAGTAGCAGCCGCCCCGGGTCGCTCTCCGTCCTGCGCTGCCGCGTTTGCGGCCTGCGCGGGACGGCTCTTTTGTCCGCGGCCGTGGTTCCTGCGCACTCCACGACCGCCTCCTGTCCTCCGCGCCGCGAGAAAACCAGTGGACCAACTCCTTCAGCACATTGCCAATGCGCTGATCCTCGGGGGTACCTATGCCCTGCTCGGGATCGGCCTCACCTTGATCCTCGGGATCATGAAAGTCGTCAACTTCACGCATGGCGAGCTCTATGCGTTCGGCGGCTTCATGGCCTACTACTTCGTCTCCAACCTCGGTTGGAATTTCTTCCTGGCGATGGCCATGGCCATCATGTTGGGCATCCTGCTCGGCGCCCTGATCGAGCGCGTCTTCCTGCGCCGCATGCGCGGCGCCGACATCGACTCAACCATGGTGGTCATGATCGGCTGCTGGATCGCGATGCAGAACATCGCGCTGCTGGTCTGGGGCGGCGTCGCCAAGTCGGTGCCCACGCCCTTTCCGACCGAGCCGCTGGTGATCGGCCCGGTGTCGATCTCCTGGCTGCGGCTGTTCGTGCTCGGCGCGGCGTTGCTGCTGATCCTCGGCGCCTACCTGCTGATCCACCGCAGCCCCCTGGGCAAGGCGATGCGCGCCACCTTCCAGGACCGCGACACGGCCTCGCTGATGGGCGTCAACATCAACGCCATCTACACAGCCACCTTCGCGCTCGGCTCGGGACTGGCCGCAGCCGCCGGCGCGCTGCTCGGGCCCGTCTTCGTGGTCACCACCACGATGGGCAACACGGCCGCGCTGAAGGCCTTCGCGATCGTGATCCTGGGCGGCCTCGGCAGCATCCAGGGCGCGGCGATCGGCGGCTTCATCCTGGCCTTCGCCGAAGAGCTGGGGTCGGGCTACATCTCGTCGGGCTACCGGGATGCGATGGGCTTCATCCTCATCATCCTGGTGCTCATGTTCAAACCCACCGGCCTGTTCTACGTACGCGGGGAGCGCATCGGATGAAAAACCTCACTACCGGCCTGCTGCTCGCGGCCCTGCTCAGCGTGCCCCTGTGGGTCACCGACCAGTACTACCTGCACATCGTCATCACCACCGGCATCTTCATCGTCGGGGCCATGAGCCTGAACCTGCTGCTGGGCTACACCGGCCAGTTGAGCCTCGGGCACATCGCCTTCTTCGGCATCGGCGCCTACACCAGCGCGCTGACTTCGCTGGGCTTCGACATCCCGGTGTTCTGGGGCGACGGGCGCATCGTCCACACGCCCTGGCCGCCGGCGGTGGGGATCCTGCTCGGCACCGTCCTGGCCGGGCTCTGCGGCTATGTGGTGGGGAAGCTGTCGTTCAAGATCCGCGGCTCCTACTTCGTGATCGTGACCATCAGCTTTGCCGAAGTGGTGCGCCTCGTGGCCCTCAACTGGGTCGACCTAACGCAGGGGCCGCTGGCACTGAGCAACATCCCGCCGCTCGGCTACAACCTGCCGATGCTCGGCGAGAACGTGTTCTGGAGCAAGGCGCCGAACTACTACCTGGTGCTCGCGTTGGGCGTCATCGCCTACGTGCTGATCCGCCGCGTGGTGCATTCGCGCATGGGCCGCGCCATGATCGCGCTGCGCGAGAACGAGTCACTGGCCACCTCGGTCGGCATCGACGTGACGCGCTACCTGGTGTTCGGCGCCGTGATGTCGGCCGCCATGGCGGGCGCGGCGGGCAGCCTCTATGCGCACTACATCCGCATCATCGACCCAGACATCTTCCTGTTTATCTACACGGTCACGATGGTGATCATGGTGGTGACGGGCGGCAAGGGCACGCTGGCCGGCCCGATCGTCGGCGGCGTGGTCTTCGGCGTGCTGCCGGTCGGCCTGCGGGCGGTCGCGGCGCCCGAGGTGCAATGGGTGGTCTACGGCATCGTGATGGTGCTGATCGTCTTCTTCCTGCCGCGCGGCATCGTGCCGGCGGTGTGCGACCTGTGGGCCCGCCGCACCGGCGGCACCCGGCGCCACCAGCGCGCCGCCCCGGCGCCCGGCGACTCGCCGCCTCCGGATGGCGCTCCCAAACTGAACGGCGCAGCCGGCTGAGCATGCAAGCAACCCTCCACTCCTCCTCCCGACCCGGCGCCGCGCCCGCGCGCAGCGGCGGAAAGATCCTGTCGATCGACCATGTCGCCGTGCATTTCGGCGGCCTCGTGGCGATCTCCGACATGAGCTTCCACGTCGACGACGGCGAACTCGTGAGCCTGATCGGCCCGAACGGCGCCGGCAAGACCACCGCCTTCAATGTCGTCACCGGCTTCCTGCGCCCCACCAAGGGCGAGGTGCACTTCCGCGGCATCGCGCTGCACAAGCTCAAGCCGCACGAGGTGGCGGGCGTCGGCCTGGTGCGCACCTTCCAGAAGACCAGCCTGTTCGCCAGCAACACCGTGTTCGAGAACGTGCTGACCGGCCTGCACCGCCACGGCAGCGCGTCGGCCTGGGCCACGCTGCTGTCGTTGCCCGGCATGCGCCGCGAAGAGGCAAGACTGCGCGAAGCGGTCTGGGAGACGCTCGACTTCGTCGGCATCGCGCACCGCGCCGACGAACTTGGCGGCGCCCTGCCCTATGGCGAGCAGCGCCTGCTGGGCGTTGCCGTGGCGCTGGCGGCCAATCCGTCGCTGCTGCTGCTGGACGAGCCGGCCGCCGGCATGAATCCGTCTGAGACCGGCGACTTCATGGCGCTGCTGGCGCGCATTCGCCAGCGCGGCATCTCAATCCTGCTGGTCGAGCACGACATGCCGCTGGTGATGGGCGTGTCCGACCGCATCGTGGTGCTCAACTACGGCAAGATCATCGCGGACGGCACGCCCGCGGAGATCCAGGCCAATCCGGAAGTCATTCGCGCCTATCTGGGCCAGGGGATCAAGCATGCTTGAGATCGACAACATCGTCTGCCGCTACGGCAAGGTCGAGGCCATCAAGGGCATCTCGCTGAAGGTCCGCCAGGGCGAGCTGGTGACGGTGATCGGCGCCAACGGCGCCGGCAAGTCGTCCACCCTGAAGGCCATTTCGGGGCTCTTGCCGCCGTCCAGCGGCACGATCCGCTTCGAGGGCGTGGACATCACGCGGGCCTCGCCGCAGCGCATCCTGTCGATGGGAATTGCCCACTGCCCGGAGGGCCGGCGCGTCTTTCCGCAGATGACTATCCAGGAGAACCTCGAGATGGGCGCCTACCGGCGGCGCGACAAGGCGAGCGTCACGGCCGACATGGAGCGCATGTTCGACAACTTCCCGAAGCTCGCCGAGCGGCGCTACCAGGCCGCCGGCACGCTGTCGGGCGGCGAGCAGCAGATGCT
>NZ_JBFUIU010000539.1:0-6233 GCF_056401695.1 Variovorax sp. P4_D9 | reverse complement strand
ACGGCCTCGGGAATCGCCGGATCGGTCATGTCGAAGGCGACCACGATCTCCGGCGCGTTCGTCCAGGCGCGGCTGATGCCGTCGACGGTGCGCTGCACGGACGCGACGGCCTGCTCGCGCGCGGCCGGCGAGGCTGGCGGCGCGCGGCGACTGAAAACGACGTCGTCGGTGTTGGCTTCCGGGCTGCCCGTCTGCGTCAGGTTCGTGCTCACGTCGGCGGCAGGCGCCGCGTCTACCGGCGCCGGTGCCGCGTTGACGTCCAACTGGCGCACCAGATCGGTAAGCCGTGCGCGCTTGCGGGTGCAGGAGCCGGCGCTGGAGCGGGATCGGGTGTCGGCTCTGGAATGCCCATGACACGGCGCACGAGGCCTCGCACGAGTCCGCCTTCGGCGTAGTAGTTATGCGCCTTGGCGCGCGGTCGAAAGCCGTGCATGGCTACCCCTTGATGAATCGCATCGAGCGATTCTTTCGAGCGGGTGCCAGTCGGCCAAACCCTAGAGGGGTGTGCCCGGTTATCTCGCCCCAGGAGGGGGAGTTAGGGGGGCGATAGGGATGGCAAATGCCATCCATTTGCCATGGCGGATGTCGGTAGGCAAGTTTGTTGACCTCGCCGCCTCTGCTCAATCAAGCACTTCCGCACCAACTATGAACGTTGGTGTGGGCTGGGCGATTCACAGTTGTTGAGCGTTTCCCATTGGCTGGTCAAAGTTCATGAGCGGCAGCTTCAGAGAAAGCCGTACGGCCGGTATGGGCCCGGAGCAGACGTACGCCGACCTTAGTTCGACTCCGCAAAGCGGACGCAGGCCAACGAAGCATTAGTTAGCAGCTCAGGGCCGCGTCATTGGCGAAGGTAGCGGGCATTCCTTGACCTTCATGCGCCCTATGCTCCCATTCCATAASGCGCCTGTCACGCGAGAAGGCGCAGCAGCGCTTCTCTGGCGCGGAGCCTGACAGTCAGCTCGCTTGAGATGCGCAACCTGCCGGAAGGGCCCGGCGAATGGGCTAACTGCCGGCAGCCCGCAAGCCGACACCATAGCCARCACCCATCTCCGAGACGACGGCCTAGCGTTCGAGCTGCCCCTTGTGCTAAGGCCGCGGCTGGATCTGCGAAGACCACCCCGACCAGCTGAGCGCTCCGTCGCCCCGCACCCGCTTTGCGKTGAGGGCGGTTCGGAGGTAGTCTCGGCGCATGAATCCGCGTCCGGACGGCTTTGCACGCCGGCTCATCGTCCTCGGTGCGGCAGCCGGCATCGCGCTTGGCGTCTGGCCAGCCGACCGCCCGCGGCGCATCGGCTACATCTCGTTTTTTCCGCGGCCAAGCYCCGGCGYCGTGCCGRTCTTCGATGCCTTTTTCGCCGGCATGCGCGASCAGGGYTACGAGGAGGGCCGCGACTATGTGATGGACTGGCGGGACACCGGGGGCAAGCCGGAGGGYTTCGACGCGCAYGCCGCCGCACTGGTGGCGGACGGCGTCGACCTCTTCTTCTGTCTTACCACCGGCGCGGCGATGGCCGCGAAGCGTGCGACGAGCGCGATCCCGATCGTGTTCTCAGGGGTGAGCGATCCGGTCATGAGCGGCCTGGTCCCGTCGTTGGCGCGCCCCGGGGGCAACCTCACCGGCATGTCGGCCGTCGACGACGAGCTGCACGGCAAGCGGTTCGAGTTGCTGCGCGAGTTGCTGCCGCAGGCCCGCGAGGTCGCGGTGCTGTGGATGCCCGACTTGGTGGTCAACCGCAACGAGCTGACGCAGATCGAGGCGCTGGCGCCTCGGCTCGGCATCCGCATCCGGCGGGTCGAGCTGAACCGTGTCGAGGACATCGCGGCTGTCATCCCGCCACTAGGGCGCACGCGCACCGACGCGTTGTTCATCCTCCCAGCGCCCTGGCATGTCTACTCGAGCGCCGAGCTGGTGACCGCAGCGACGCAGGCACGCCTGCCGACCATCGGCGTGGAGCGCTACCACCATGCCGGTGGCGCCTTGCTGACGTACGGGGCGGACATCGCCGCGCTGGCGCGCCGCGCCGCCGGCTACGTCGACCGGATCTTCAAGGGCGCCAAGCCCGCCGACCTCCCAGTCCAGCAGCCGCAAAAGTTCGAACTGCTGATTAACCTGAAGACTGCCCTTGCGGTCGGTGTCGCGGTGCCCAGTATCCTCTTGTTGCGCGCCGACGAGGTCGTACGTTGAGAGGCTGCGGGGCGCTTTGACCGCCGGCCTCTTCGCCTGCAGCCGACTGTCGCGAAGGTCGGCTCCTGGCCGACTTCAGCCTGTCGTTCGAACACGCCGCTCAGTTGGCCTGGGCATCAAAGTATGCCTCCCACGACCACGGCGAAGTTTGGCGTCCCTCGGCGTCTCGGAAGGCGGCCATTGCCTTCTCGTGGGTGTCGTAGTTCATCCTTGCTACGCCGAGGTTGAAGTAGGTGTTTCGGTCGGTTGACCCGAGTTCAACAGCGCGCTCTAGGACAGCTGCGGCCTTCTCGTGCTTGCCTTGGTCCGACAGCACAGCGCCCAAGCATGTGAGCGCAAGGGCATTGCCCGGGACTTCGAGGAGCACCTTCGAGAGCATCGCTTCAGCCGAAGCCAGGTTCGCCGCCCACTTGTCGGGCTTCCTCCAGGCCTCTTCAACAAGTGACCGACTGGCGGAGATGAGGTCCAAGTTCATGACGTTTGAGGCTTGTTTCGGGCTCGATTCTGACCCCCCGCCCGGAAGGTCCGGTCCTGGCCGAAAGTGCCCCGCAGCGCGGCCTGTCCGAAGCGGAACGCTGTACTCAGCGAATAAAGGGACCAGCAGCGGGCACTCTGCATCTTGCGAGGTCGAATCGCGTGACTACAATTTGTGTGTGTAAAACAAAGTACAGCACCTCGGTCCCGCAGTGCCCGGCTGAGAGCGAGAGGCGGCGGGAATCCCGTAGAAGGCCGTTTGGGGTGTTTTTCAGGGTCGGCCGGGCTGACTGGAAGGGCATCATGACGACAACGATTGCGCAACAGGTCTGCGTCCAATCCATAACCGATTGACCGCGGCCGAAGGCGGGCTGGCAGCGGACGGCCTAGCATCTCCAGTTCTCGTAGCCGTCGTAGCAGAGTTTCGGCGGAAGTTCTCGAAAACTCGGCCTGCGCTGGAAGGCGACTCTGGCCCAGGCCAACGCGAGGCCATATGTGAGCTTGAGCAGGCAGCCGATAGCGCCAAGTGGGCCGCATTGGCCGACCCGGGCGCGTCCGAAAACGCCAAGCTGACAGTCATCGCCGCTCATGACTCCATATGCTGGTTCAAAGCGACCGGCAGTCTGCTCGACCGAGAGTACGCCGAACCGGACCCGCTCGCCTCGGTCGCCGAATGACCGCAAGTGGCCGATTGTTGTCCGACGCGTGGTCAGTGCGCACACGCTCCTGAAACCCGCGATTGCCCGTCTGCGGCCGGGTTGGTCGAGCCGGTCTGAATCGGGAAGACCGTCAGAATCGACGAGGCGAGTAAGGTGCCGGGTCGATGTAGGGCAATTCGCCAGTCATCAGCTCCGCAAGGAGCCGCCCACTTGCGGGGCCCAGCGTGAAGCCTTGATGCGCGTGGCCGAAGTTGAACCACAGTCCGCGATGCCGGGGCGCCGCCCCGATGACGGGCTTCATGTCGACCGTGCAGGGCCGCGCGCCGAGCCAAGGGTTCATTTCGACGGGCCAGCCGAGATCCAGGAGTTGCCGGACGGACCTTTCCGCGTGGAACAGCTGCACGGGTGTGGCGGGCGCGTCGCGCCTTGCAAACTCCGCTCCGGTCGAGATGCGCGTGCCGCGCTTCATCGGCGCGAGCATCACGCCAAGTTCAAGGTCCAGCATCGGCATGGCAAGCGTTGTGCCCTCCGCATAGTGCCGGTGGTAGCCGCGCTTGATGAACAGCGGAAGACGGTAGCCCAGCGCACGGGTGGCCTCGTCGGACCAGGGCCCGAGTGCGATCACCACATGCTCGGCTTCGAGCCCGCCATCCGCCGTTCGCACCGCCCAGCCGCCGCGTTGCTCGTGCAGGGAGCGGGCTTCGCCGATGGCGAAGCTGCCGCCGAGTTGCTCGAACAAGGCGGCATAGCGCTCCACCAGCTCTCCCGGCTCGCAGACTGACCACGGGTCTTTCCAGTGGATCGCGCCGGCCATCTGCCCGCGCAGCGCAGGTTGCGTTCGCGCGAGCGCGGCGGCGTCGAGCACCTCGCATGAAAGGCCGTTGTGCTCCGCCAGCTCCCGCGCCTGTGCTCCTGCTGCATCCAGCAAGGACGGCGTCCGATAGGCCTGCAACCAGCCCTTCTTGCTGACGAGATCCTGCGCGCCGGCGAGGCGCATCCATGCATCGTGCTCGGACAGGCAGTGTTCGATGAGCCTGCCGTACGCCTGCGCGATCGGTCGGTATGTGTCCGGCGCCGAATTGCTCCAGTAGCGGGCAAGCCGTGGTGCGAGCCCCAACATCGCCGACAGATGGAGGTGCACATCGTTACCGCGCCCGAGCGCAACCTTGACGAGTGAGCGCCAGTCGCGCGGGAAGGCATAGGGCAGCAGCGCTTCGCGCTGGATGATGCCGGCATTCCCATACGAGGTTTCCCGGCAGGCGCTGCGGCGGTCCATCAAGATGACTTGGTGGCCGCGCTGCCGCAACGCGAGGGCAGTGCTCACGCCCACCATACCGGCGCCTAGGACCAGGATTTCAGAGCTCATGAGTGTTCAGTGACTCGCCGATCGCGAGCAGTTACTACTTCAGTGCTGCGATGACGCTGATCTCGATCCGCGAAGGAGCCAGCAGCCCGGTACACACTGTCGCCCTCACCGGGAGGGGCTCGGAGAAATGAGCCACATAGGCCGCGTTGAAGGCAGCGAAGTCCTCCTTGTGCGTCAGGAATGCAGTGGCGGACACCACGTCCGACAGCCCCAATCCCACGGTCGACAAGGTCGCAGCGATCCGCTCCAGCGTCAATCTGGTTTGCGCCTCGATTCCTTCGGGGATGCTGCCGTCAGCGGCCACCGGCACCTCTCCGGACAGGAACACGAGGTCGGCGGCGGTGCGGAATTTGGAGAATGGAAGGGCAGATGTAGTGCTCATGTGGCCATTTTCCGGGCTCGTTGGAGTGCCGTGGATGCAATATTCAGAAGCTACCGTTGCCAAAAAGGAAACCGATTAATCAATCCGGAGCCTGCAAGGCTTCGACGAGGTATTCGGTAAACGCTTTCACCGCATCCGGCAGATTGCGCCCAGCCATCGTTTGGACTTCGAGATGGCGTTCGTTCATCTCGCGGTCTCGCAGGGGGACTGCAACGATCGCTCCACGCTGGAGGCGGGTCCGGATCGAGGCCTCGCCGTAGAACGCAATGGCGTCGCAAGCCGCGACGTAACTCACTAGCGCATCGAACTGGTTGCTCTCCAGCGCGGCGGTGTATTGCAGGCCCTGGCGGCCGCAGCTGATCTCGAGCAACTGCCGCAACGAGGTGTCTTTGGGCGGAAGCGCGAGCGGATAGCCGACCACCTGCCTCAGCGAAACCTGACGCTGCCCAGCCAGCGGATGGCCGGGCGACATGACCGCGAGCACCGGGCTCGGGTGGCGCAGCTCGATGCGGATCCGCGCCTCGGGCACGCCGCTGAGCGTGATGCCGATGTCGGCCTCGCCGTCGCGGATCCTACGCGGGATGTCGCCCCTGGGGCACACCTCGAGGTGGAACTTGAAGCCCGGATAGTGAAGATGAAACCGCGCGATCAGCGTCGGGAGGAATTCGGACGCGAACCCGACCACGCTGACGAGGCGCACGCTGCCCGCCCGTAGACCGCGCAAGGAGCTGATCTCGCCGGTGACCCGCTCGATGTCCTGCTGCACTCGCTGCGCATGCGCCGCCAAGAGTTCGCCGGCGGCATTGGGCACCATCCCACGCGCTCGCCGCTCGAAAAGCAAGGTGTCCAGATCGGCTTCGAGGCGGGCAATCTGGCGGCTCACCGCCGAGGGCGCAACATTCAGTTTGAGCGCGGCCTCTTTCACCGAGCCGGTTCGCGCGACTTCGAGAAAGTAGCGCACAGCCGTTTCCTGCAACACCCTGCCCTGCATCCTGCCTCCTTGTTGTCGAATGCCGATTCGGCAACGAAAGATTCTAATGATTGCGCTTGTTAGTGAGTATGGCGCCGCCTAGCATGACAAACCGTGCCAATTCACCGAGCCACTATGACCCCCACATTCAAAAAGACCTTGCTTGGTTTCGCCTGCCTGCTGACGTCCCTCTTCGC
>NZ_JBFUIU010000538.1:0-6238 GCF_056401695.1 Variovorax sp. P4_D9 | reverse complement strand
GTCTTGAGGCCGTCTGTCATGGGTTCGATGCGGGAATGAGTTCGAGCACCGCATCGGCGAACATGCGCGGCACCTCCTGCGGCATGTTGTGGCCGACGCCGGGCACGATGCGGTGCGAGCGCGGACCGGTGAAGCGATGGGCATGCGCCAATGCGTCGCTCGCGGGCCGCACGCCGTCGTCGGCGCCATCGCAGGTGATGCTGGGCACGGTGATCGGCGGCTGCGCCGCGAGCCTTGCCTCGATCGCTGCATAGGCCGGGTCACCCGGCACCAAGCCGAAGCGATGGCGATAGGACTGGATCACCACCTCGACGAAGTCGGGATGGTCGAAGGCAGCCGCGCTGCGCTCGAAGGTCGCGTCGTCGAAGGCCCAGGTCGGAGACCAGAGGCGCCAGAGCAGGCGCGTGATGCCGCGCCGATCGGCTGCCAGCCCGGCCCGGCCGCGTTCGCTGTGAAAGTAGTACTGGTACCAGAGCCGGTGCTCGTTCTCGGCCGGCTCCGGGCGCATCGCCTTCGCGATGTCCTGGATGTTGTAGCTGTTGAACGAGACCAGCCCGGCGCAGCGCTCGGGCCATAGCGCCGCCACCACGCAGGCCGCGCGCCCGCCCCAGTCGTAGCCCGCAAGCACGGCGCGCGGAATCGCCAGCGCATCGAGCAGCGCCAGCAGGTCGGCGCCGAGCGCGGCCTGTTCGCCCGAGCGCGGTGTCGCGTCGCTCAGGAAGCGCGTGGCGCCGTAGCCGCGCAGGTAGGGCACGATGACCCTGCAGCCGGCCTCGGCCAACATCGGCGCGACCTCCACGTAGCTGTGGATGTCGTACGGAAAGCCGTGCATCAGCAGCACCGGCGGCCCATCCGCGGGTCCGGCTTCGAAGTACGCGATGTCGAGCACGCCGGCCCGGATCGTTCGCAGCGGCTCCAAGCGCGTCATGGCCGCACTAATAGAGAACGACACCGCGAATCGATTCGCCGCGCTTCATCAGGTCGAAGCCCTTGTTGATGTCCTCCAGCGGCATGGTGTGGGTGATCAGGTCGTCGATGTTGATCTTGTTTTCCATGTACCAGTCGACGATCTTCGGCACGTCGGTGCGGCCGCGCGCACCGCCGAAGGCCGAGCCTTCCCACTTGCGGCCGGTGACCAGCTGGAACGGCCGGGTGCTGATTTCGGCGCCCGCTTCGGCCACGCCGATGATGATGCTGCGGCCCCAGCCCTTGTGCGTGCATTCGAGCGMCTGGCGCATCACCTGCGTGTTGCCGATGCACTCGAAGCTGTAGTCGGCGCCGCCATCGGTCAGCTGCACGATGGCGTCGACCACGTTCTCGGTGGTCTTGGGGTTGATGAAGTGCGTCATGCCGAACTTGCGCGCCATCGCCTCGCGCGCCGGGTTCAGGTCGACGCCGATGATCTTGTCGGCGCCCACCATCTTGGCGCCCTGGATCACGTTGAGGCCGATACCGCCGAGGCCGAACACCACCACGTTGGCGCCAGCTTCGACCTTGGCCGTGAAGATCACGGCGCCGATGCCGGTGGTCACGCCGCAGCCGATGTAACAGACCTTGTCGAAGGGCGCGTCCTCGCGGATCTTGGCCAGCGAGATCTCGGGCGCCACCGTGTAGTTGCTGAAGGTCGACGTGCCCATGTAGTGGAAGATCGGCTTGCCGTCGAGGCTGAAGCGGCTGGTCGCGTCGGGCATCAGGCCCTTGCCCTGGGTGCCGCGGATCAGCTGGCACAGGTTGGTCTTGCGGCTCAGGCAGAACTTGCACTGGCGGCATTCGGGCGTGTACAACGGAATCACGTGGTCGCCCTTCTTGAGCGAGCTCACGCCAGGGCCGACGTCGACCACGATGCCCGCGCCCTCGTGTCCCAGGATGGCCGGGAAGATCCCTTCGGGGTCGGCGCCCGAGAGGGTGTAGTAGTCGGTGTGGCAGATGCCCGTCGCCTTGATCTCGACCAGCACCTCGCCGAACTTGGGCCCCTCGAGGTCGACGGTTTCGATGGTCAGGGGTTGTCCGGATTGCCAGGCGACGGCGGCTTTGGTTTTCATGGGTCGTGCAGTTTCGGTTCAGGAGTCGGGCACTATAAGATGCCGCGCATTGGAGAGTCACGTCATGAAGAAAATCCTTGTCCTCAACGGCCCCAACCTCAACCTCCTCGGAACCCGCGAGCCCGCGCAGTACGGCTACGAAACGCTGGCCGACGTCGAGCGCATGTGCCTGGAGACCGGCGCCACGCTCGGCATCGAGGTCGAGTGCCGACAGTCGAACCACGAAGGCCAGCTGATCGACTGGATCCACGAGGCCGGGCGCGAGGTGGCCGCCGGCCGCATGCTCGGCGTGGTGATGAATCCCGGCGCCTACACCCACACCTCGATCGCGCTGCACGACGCCATCAAGGGCGCCAGCGTGCCGCTGATCGAGCTGCACATCTCGAACGTGCATGCGCGCGAGGAGTTCCGCCACCATTCCTACATCTCGCCGGCGGCGCGAGGCATCATCGTCGGGCTCGGCGTCAAGGGCTATCCGCTGGCGATCGAGGCGCTGGCGCGCGTGAGCGACGCCAAGTGAAGATCAGGTCGGTCGAGCCCTTCGTGCTGCACGTGCCGGTCACGGGCAGCCAGATTGCCGACAGCACCCACACCCTGACGCACTGGGGCGTCGTCGGCGCAAGGATCGAGACCGAGGACGGTCTCGTCGGCCATGGCTTCACCRGTACCCACGCCCACCTGCCGGGCGACCAACTCATCACGCGCTGCATCGCGACCTGCCACGCGCCGCTCCTGCTCGGCGAGGACGCGGGCGACGTGCGGCGCCTCTGGCACAAGCTGGCGCGCAACCCTGCGCTGCAGTGGATCGGCCGCGCCGGCATCACGACGCTGTCGCTGGCGGCGATCGATGTTGCGCTGTGGGACCTGAAGGCCAAGGCAGCCGAGCTTCCGCTTTGGAAGCTCCTCGGCGGCCAAGTGCGGCCACGGGTGCGGGCCTACAACACCGACATCGGCTGGCTCAGCATCGGCGACCAGCAACTGGTCGACGGCGCACGGCGTGCAGTCGACGACGGCTTCACTGGCATCAAGATCAAGGTCGGATCGAGCGTCGACCGCGACCTGCGGCGGCTCGAGGCCGTGCGCGAGGCGATCGGCTCGGCCGTCACGCTGGCGGTCGACGGCAACGGCAAATGGGATCTCGCCACCTGCCTGCGCTTCTGCCGCGGTGCAGAGCCCTTCGACCTGCTCTGGTTCGAGGAGCCCCTGTGGTACGACGATGTCAAGGGTCATGCGCAGCTGGCGCGCGCGACCCGCATTCCGGTCGCGCTCGGCGAGCAGCTCTATACAGCCGACGCCTTTTCCGAGTTCTTCGCCCAACAGGCGATCCACTGGGTGCAGCCCGACGTGACGCGCATGGGCGGCATCACCGAGGTGCTCCAGGTCTGCGAGGCCGCGCATGCCTTCCGCCTGCCGGTGGCGCCGCATGCGGGCGACATGAGCCAGGTCCACGTGCACCTAAGCTACGCGCATCCGGCCTGCGAGGTGCTCGAATACATCCCGTGGATCAAGGACTGCTTCACCGAGCCGGCCGAGGTGGTCGACGGCCATTTCCGCCTCCCAACGCAGCCCGGCGCGGGCACCACGCCGACCGCCGCTGCCTGGCAGGCCTACCGCCGGCCCGCCGCATGACGGCCGAGCGAGCCGGCCTGTTCGAAGGCGAGGACGGCGCTTGGCGCTGCCGCTGGTGCGCCGCCACGCCGGCCTACCAGAACTACCACGACGGCGAATGGGGTTTTCCGGTCACCGACGACCGCCGCCTGTTCGAGAAGCTGTGCCTCGAAGGCTTCCAGGCCGGCCTGAGCTGGCTCACGATCCTCAACAAGCGCGAGGCCTTCCGGCGCGGCTTCGCCGACTTCGATGCCGAGCGCATGGCGCGCTTCGGACCGAAGGAGGTCGAGCGGCTGCTCGCCGATGCCGGCATCGTGCGCCATCGCGGCAAGATCGAGTCGGCGATCAACAACGCCCACCGCGTGATCGAACTGCGCAAGGAGTTCGGCTCGCTGGCGGCCTACGCCTGGGGCTTCGAGCCCGATCCGGCCTCGCGGCCGAAGCGCATCACGCATGCGGCGCTGCAGACCTTCACGACCTCGCCCGAGTCGATCGCGATGTCGAAGGATCTGAAGAAGCGCGGCTGGCGCTTCGTCGGGCCGACCACGGTCTATGCCTTCATGCAGGCCACGGGCCTGGTCAACGACCACGTCGAAGGTTGCCATGCGCGCGAAATCGCCCTGAAGGCTCGCGCCAGGCTCAAGCTGCAGCGCTGACGCGGACGCGCTTCAGGCGGCTGCGCTTCAGGCGGCTTGCGGCCCGGCCACCTTGCGGTGGTTGATCCGGCCCGCGCTGTCGACGCTCTCGAGGTGGACGTCGAAGCCCCACAGCCGCGCCACGTGCTTGAGCACCTCGGTCGAGTTGTCGTGCAGCGGGCGGTTGTTGTGCTGGGTGTGGCGCAGCGTCAGCGAGCGGTCGCCGCGCAGGTTCACGCTCCAGACCTGGATGTTGGGCTCGCGGTGGTTCAGGTCGTACTGGCGCGACAGCGATTCGCGCAATAGCTTGTAGCCGCTGTCATCATGAATGGCCGAGACTTCGAGCTCGGGTTCGCTTTCCTGGTCGCGAACCGTGAAAAAGCGAAAATCGCGCATCAATTTTGGCGACAGGAATTGCCCAATGAAACTTTCGTCCTTGAAATTGCGCATCGCGTAATCGAGCGAGGTCAGCCAGTCGGAACCCGCCAGATCGGGGAACCAGCGCTTGTCTTCCTCGGTCGGCTTTTCGCAGATGCGCCGCAAATCGGTGAACATCGAAAAACCCAGCGCATAGGGATTGATGCCGCTGTAGGCGCGGTGGCCGATCGGCGGCTGGAACACCACGTTGGTGTGCGACTGCAGCCATTCAATCATGAAGCCGTCGGCCAAGAGGCCTTCGTCGTACAGCGTGTTGAGCAGGGTGTAGTGCCAGAAGGTGGCCCAGCCCTCGTTCATGACCTGGGTCTGGCGCTGCGGATAGAAGTACTGCCCGATTTTGCGCACGATACGCACCACTTCGCGTTGCCAGGGGTCCAACAATGGTGCATTTTTCTCGATGAAGTAGAGCAGGTTCTCCTGCGGCTCGGCCGGGAAGCGCTTCGACGCCTCATCGTCCTCCGCCGTGCGGCCGCTCTTGCGCGGCAGCGTGCGCCACAGGTCGTTGACCTGCTGCTGCAGGTGGTGCTCGCGTTCCTCGCGGCGCGCCTGTTCCTGGCTCAGCGACAGTCGCTGCGGCCGGCGGTAGCGGTCCACGCCGTGGTTCATCAGCGCGTGGCAGGAGTCGAGCAGGTCTTCGACCGCCCCGACGCCATGGCGCTCCTCGCATTCACTGATGTATTTCCGCGCATAGACCAGGTAGTCGATGATCGACGACGCATCGGTCCACATCTTGAATAGGTAGTTGCCCTTGAAGAAGCTGTTGTGGCCGTAGGCCGCATGGGCAATCACCAGGGCCTGCATGGCCATGGTGTTCTCTTCCATCAGGTAGGCGATGCAGGGGTCGGAATTGATGACGATCTCGTACGCCAGGCCCATGTGGCCGCGGCGGTAATTCTTCTCGGTCTGGATGAACTGCTTGCCGTAGGACCAGTGGCGGTAGATGACCGGCATGCCGACCGAGGCATAGGCGTCCATCATCTGCTCGGCCGTGATGATCTCGAGCTGGTTGGCGTAGGTGTCGAGCTTGTAACCCTTGGCCACCCGGGCGATCTCGGTGTGGTACTGCTCGATCAGTTCGAAAGTCCAGTCGGACGGGCTGGGCAGCTGAGTGCGGGTGCGGGTCTTCTCTGTCACGCCGGGCCTCTCTCTTTCTTGAACAGGTCGCGGAACACCGGATAGATGTCCTGCGCGGAGCTGACCTTTCGCATCGCGAAATTCTTGTGGGAGCCGGCCAGCTGGGTGTACTCCTCCCACATGTTCTGCTCGGCCTCGGCCACCTGCACGTAGGCGTAGTAGCGCACCAGCGGCAGCAGGTGGTCGGCCAGCAGCTCGCGGCAGCGGCCGCTGTCCTGGTGCCAGTTGTCGCCGTCGCTGGCCTGGGCACCGTAGATGTTCCACTCGCCGCTGGGGTAGCGAGCGCGCACGATGTCGAGCATCAGCGTGAGCGCGCTCGAGACCACGGTGCCGCCGGTCTCGGTGGCATGGAAGAATTCTTCCTCGGTGACCTCGGAGGCC
>NZ_JBFUIU010000537.1:0-6246 GCF_056401695.1 Variovorax sp. P4_D9 | reverse complement strand
GGACCCCTGGATGAAGTCCGCGACATGCTGCAACGACGCTTCGACAACTGCGGGCAAGGCGCCAGGTACTGTGACGGAAGTCAACTGAGCTTTAGCGGCGAGGTTGGCATAGGCGTGCCAGGCGGTATCAGCACCATCGGAGCCGATAGGCAACGTTAGCCACGAAGAGAACCCGTAATCCCTCGGACTGGCGTTCTTCACCAGGAATTGCTGCAATCGGAGCCAAGTCTCCGTGGTTTGCGGTATGCCGACTGCTACCATGAAATGTCGCGGCACATTCGGCTTCAAATACTCGCGCAGATCACGGCTGATTTCGCGCATCAAGCCACCATCTCCCACCACGGCCTGAACAACCAGCACGCCCTTCGCGTCGCGAAGCGTGTCGGCCGCGAGTTCACCGTAGCTTGTGAGGGCAGGCGGGGAACTTCCGCCCTTGGCCTCATGCAACCTCCGCGCAGCCTTGATCGCCAAAGCTCTGGAGCCATCGTCTTCGGCGTGTACCAAGTGATCGATGGATACCGGTACCCGCCAGGCGATCTCGTCGTCGAGCCAACGCTCGAGCTCTTGGCTATTGGCTACCGCACCGCTATCCACGCACACCAGTCGAGGCACCCCACTACCGCGTCCCGTGGCGTTGAGGCCCATAGTTCCGCCGATGCCCAACTGCTTCAGGTAGAGTGAGAGCGCCTTCGGAGTGTGTATCTGCCCAAGCGTGACGGCACGCGGAGGCTTCGCTTTGGAAGCGAAGTGTTCACCGAACAACTCGATCTGAGTCTCGGTACCATCCGCTATTTGCTTTTCAATGGCCGGATCGATGTCGTCGAGCGAAATTAATACCTCGMCCCTGCGCGCCTTCCGACTCACGTCGATGAGCGTGATAAGTCGATCTCCCTCGAATCCTTGATCGTGCAGGCGCCGCGCCATGCCCCCGCTTGTGGATGCGGAGACTACGACTGCATAGAGCTCAGTCGGCGGCGACAGCCTCGAGATTTCGTCGTAAGAGTGAAAGCTATGGATGCTGGCCGAACTGCACGCGAAGCTGAGTGCCTCTCGAACGAGCGAGTAAATGCCCATGCTGTCGATGTAGACCTGCGTGAGATGGGTCTGTCGCAGCGTCGGCAGCGCGCATGCAAGGCACCGACCAGCGAACGCGAGCTCGGCTTCGCTCGTAGCAAGTTCCCGTGCCTGAATGAACAGCTTGTTGACAGTCTTAGAAGGATGTTTGAACACATGGCCGGCTGGGGCTACCTGGACGACCGGGTTGGCGCCGACAAGCGCCCTGAGCCCCTGCTCGACAAAGGATTGCGTCGGCAGGGCGAATGCGTGGGAGCTAGCGGCGCTATCCGTGTGGGTGATGTTCAGCCCTTCATTCGCGTCCCATCCGGCGAACTGGTAGGACTTGACGAACGGCATGTGCCGGTGAATCCCCCTTTCCTTAAAGACGCCCCGATCAGCCGAGTGCTGCGTCCAACACTGGTACAGGGTATTGAGGCTGGTCGCGTCAGAGATGACGAGCACGCAGTCCGGCAGCGTCTGCAGGCTCTTGAGGGACGTCGTTAATTCGTCGAAGAACTCCATAGCGGTGATTGAGCGCCTCGTGTCGAAGAAAACGCACAGCGCCTCCACGTCGTATCCAGTCGTCGTGCAACGCCCCCGAGCACTAAAGGAGTAGGCCTTGCGAATCATCGTCTGATCGGCAAGATGAGGGAAACCACCGCACCGACGGCAGGCGCAAGGGGTAAGGTCGACCACTCGCCGAACTGAAACACATCACCGGCATCACCTGGTTTGAACGACCGGAAGATTCTCAATCGACCGCTGCGGATGGTCATCAAGCCGCCGACTTGTCGAAGTGCTTCCAGGACGTCCGGGATGCCATTGCCGGCTCCCGTTTCTGTCTTCGTCGTCGCGTTTTTCTTCAAGCTGGTGAGCACAGCTTCTCGTTCGTCGTCCAACGACAGGTCGGACAAGGGTCGGCCTGTTTTCCGGCTGGCGAAGCCAGGCCCAGTGTCGAAAAAGCTCAACTGCAGGCACCGGAGTGCGGAGGAGGCACCTCCACGCACTGGAACCTGCTCTCGGTCCCAGAAGTCACGAAGCGCCGGATGTCCACAGAAATCGTCTGCGTAGGACTCGCTGGTCATCTCCTGCCAACTCATGATCAGTCCTTCGACATGCTCCGCGTAAGGCCTACCTACGTGGTCCCGGGTAGCATGCTCCTGAGTGTTCTTCATCAACTCGCTGGCGAAGGTGGCGCAAGACCTTAGAAAATCCTGCGGAATATGTTCGGCATCGGCTTTGGCCACGTAGTCACTGAGCGCCCGGAGGATGAGATACATACCTTCCTTGCCCTTGACCGCACGCTCGTTGCGTTCTGTGAAAAGCGGCCTGAGATACTGGACTTTCGATCCGCTGACGCATGTGAAATCGATCGTCCGGCCTTTGATGACCTCCGCCCACTGCAGCCGATCGGTGGCCGTCATCTTCTCGACAGCCGGTGCCAAAGCATCGCGCCTGCTCACCTGCTTGTCGCCGACCGCGACGCCATCGCACATCCGAAGAGCCGCGATCCCCGGCGCGTAACCGCACAACTCGTCGAGCACTGCAGGAGGATTGTTGGCGGGGTGATATGACAAGGGGCAGTCGGCGGAAAACCGCGCCCACGTCGCCAGGAGTTGTAGGCGAGCGGCATCGTGAAGCGCGCCTCGGCGCTTGCCAACAAAGTCCTTGGGGACCTGTAGCGCGACGCCGCGTGCACCCACCACCCGGTGCATGGACTGCTCAATTTGGTTGAGAGACCACTTATCAGAAAGCGCCAGCGGAGCCATGCGTGTTCCTGCTCCGGTTAGCGTTCAGCGCCTGGATTCCATCAGTTGTGACAGCAACTCCTTGATCTTGGGTTCCGGTCTCCAGTAGTTTGGCCCCTTGAGGAACTTGCCATTGCTATCGTAGATTGGGTTGCCGTCTGCGCCCAGCTTGCTATTGTTGCTGTCCATGATGACGTCCAGCACTTGCTCCAGTGGTAGCCCGTACTTCAATGCCTCCGAGCGGCAGTAGACGATGATGTCGCCAAGCAGATCGGCGATTGCCACCGCGACATCGACCTTGGAAATCCCGGTCCTCGCCATTGCGACGATGTCGTCTATCTCCTGAACCTCATCCATTAGCGTTGCCTTGAACTTGGCCAGACGCTCTGCGACATCGTCCGGAACGGTAGGGGCCTCGTGGGCGGCGAGACGGTACATCGCATTCATGGCGGCGATGCGATCGGCGAAGGTACTAGTCATGATGTCGATGGCAGGAATGGAACTGCCGCAGAGGATAACCGCCAAGGCGCGCATGGGTCGGAGAGGCGAGGCAGAAGCTTCAGCGCATCTGACGCCTGCCCTCCGCTCAGGAACTCGCTGTAGCCGGGCCCGAACGGCTGCCTGCATGGCGTTGAGGTCGACCAAGGTCTTCATCGACAGACCCCAAGCCAAAGACAGCCAAGGCACCCCCGGCAGTCGCATTAGAGCCCAGGCGGCAACGGAAATCGGCTACGAGAACCTCACAAAACCTCACATTGCCGCTGCTGCGATTGAGAAAGCGAGGGTGCCCAGCAGGGATCGAACCCAGACCACTGTAGACGAAGAATTTGCGCGAGGGACGGTGCTGGTGCCCGTGGAGGTGAAGGCTGAACGGTGCGCCGCCCTCGGGGCGCGTGAGCGTCGAACACGTCATTAACGTGCTCGCGCGTCTGAACGCAGTGCCGCGGCCGGCCAACGTGGAGACGTCGCTGCAGGTGCTGACACCGCCGATCGCCGACACGGCCCGATATGACCGGCTGCGCGACATCCAGGAGACCGACCATGCGTGACGTCATTGCCGAACTCAAGGCGCTGCGTCTGCACGGCATGGCCGGGAGCCGGGCCAATCTGATCGGCAGAACAACGCCGAGCTGGAGCGATCGTTTGCTCGTCGAGCAGATGCTGCGTGCCGACGTGACGGAGCCCGCCACGCGCTCGGAGAGCCACCGGATGAACGCCGCGAAGACCTCGCGGGGTTCGACCTCGAGCGTGAACGAAAGTTGGCACCCGATGGCAATGATGGCTACATGGTGGCTACATGACAACAGAAGACAAGAAAAAAGCCCAGCAATGCCGGGCTTTGTATTCCGCTCTAAGTGATTGATTCACTTGAACTTTTGTTCTGGTGGCCTGGGGCGGAATCGAACCACCGACACGCGGATTTTCAATCAGTCAGGCGCGACGGCGGCCTAGCGCATTGATGTTCGGCCATCCGCGTGCACGGATGGCGGTAGGAGCGGCCGCAGCCGCGGGTGCCAAATCGGGCTCCAGATTTTGCACTGGTGGTGGAAGGGGCCAGCCTCGTCGAGCGGGTGTGTAGTTCCCGTGTAATCGCGCGCGGGAAATTACACAAACATCAGGAACACGCGGGAATGATCATCAAGGCGAAATCGGCCGTAAACCCGCATGGATGCTCACTTTTCGACTTTTCGAGCAATCTTGGGAACAGCCGTGGCGACTACTCTTAATCCGTAGGTCGAGTGTTCGAGTCACTCAGGGCCCACCAGCAAACCCCTCACTGGTATAGAAACGGCGCTATCAAAATGATAGCGCCGTTTTCTTTTTGGAGTTCAATATGAGACGCCAATGTGCCGCGTCACATATCCAGTACCTGCCGCACGAGCCGATGCGAGACACAAAAGCAGGCGCTGATTGCAGCGCCTACGATGCGCCCTTTTGTCGCTGGAGCTCCAGACCATGGCAACAGGCGAAAAGCGATTCCCGAGGGATGTTTTCACCAAGAAGCTGAAGCGAATTTGCCAGGGACGAGTGCGACCGCCGAACGATCCTTCAGGCACTTCTTATTTCGCAGCCGCCAGTACACAGCCGACGTCACTGTCACGTCGATCTGGGTAGCGGGGTCCTACGCTCGCGGTGCGTTCAATTGCGGGGACCTGGATGTGGTGTTCCAAGCGGAGGAAACGCGCAACATGCCGAGCCAGTCCGCGATCACCAGGAGCTTCTTCGGCACCCTCGCCTACGTGCGGTACTACATAGGAGATCCGCAGAAAAACGCGTCCGGAATCGAGTTCCCTGATGCCGTGCAGATATGGTCGTGCCCAGGTTGCGACTRGGCGACGGCAATTACTGAGCCGGCCCATAAATAGTGCGTAACGTTATTTGGCGGCATGCATCGTCTCTACTTTGATCGTCGCTTCACCATCTGCTTTCGGTGGACCACGGGGAGGGACCGAAGTCGTGAAGTTCAAGACGACCTCAACTTCGGTGTACGGCAACGCATGCGACAACACATCTTGCGCGACGTTCAGTGCGTCAGTTTACGATGACCAAAATGGAGTGCTGCAAGGCAATTTTTATGCTCAGATCTTTTATTTTGGGTTCCCTGCCCCTCCCTCTCAACTTGTCACTTGTAGTGGGCCGGCATATGCAAACATTCTTGCCGTGAATTGAATCAGCGCAACTGGAAAACCACTTTTAATGCCACGGTCAGTGGCTCAGATTCTGGCTGCTACTCCACCTCCGCCGGCACGATTACCTAAAACTAACCGGAATTCCCGATGGGACCTACCATGATTCCAAGTGGCCACGGCACAGTCACGGCTGACAACGGGTACAAAGTCAATTATCTCTGCTATCGAGTTATACCCCCGCAACGAAAAAGCACCGGCCGTTTCCAGTCAGGGCAAGAGGTCAGTGGTCGACCCTGGAGACAACTGTGCCGGTTACGCGATCCGGCCGTATGACACCCGATTCAGGCCCAAGCTATGACGCTCTGAGGCGGTCAGTGGAGGATGGCTACTTCTGCGTTCGCGGGGCGCCGACCCGCTGCTACAGGCTCCCCATGGGCATATGCGCCTTAAGCCGCCTACGCATTCGAAATCGAAAAATCCGCCTCAAGGCGGCGCCCCAATTGGGCTGTGAAGCAAAGACGTCAGGGAACTACAGCAATATCRTCATCAGGCGTGGCAATGGCAGGAAGGCGGACCCACGATCCGCTCGGAACTTCATCGGAGTAGTTGTAGGTCATCGCCCACATTGACCCATCGTCTTGCAGCGCGACCAGCGCTACATGCTTTTCGCCGATTGGCGACGCAGAAATCTGAACCGTCTTTGCCATTTGCATCTCCTCGCACCGACATTGGCGCCGGAGGATTGTGGCTTCGTCACTCCACAAACGAAAGAACCGCCTTGTTGGGGCGGCTTGCTGCGGAGACACCTTTCC
>NZ_JBFUIU010000536.1:0-6260 GCF_056401695.1 Variovorax sp. P4_D9 | reverse complement strand
GGCCATGCCGGATCATTCGATGCCACAACCCGCCCGCAGGCGAACGAGCGCATCACGGCTCCCACCGCGACCGGCTCGGAGTAGTTGCCGACAGCATTCACCCAGCCGCGCATTGCAGGCTCGACCGACAACCATAGATTGCGAATGAGCACTTGCCCCGGGCCTGGTGTCCCGACCGGCACCTCGACGATCTCGAAGTGCTCGGCCTGCGGAATGCCCGAAGGACGGCTTCGCAGCCGCACTTGCCGATTGATCAAAGGGTTCATCGCAGCGTCTCCATCAAGGTTCCACCTGAGTTGCAAATCGAAGAGAGTTGGTATAGTACACATGCGTACCATGCACATCCATACGCTGAAGCAACTTTCTATTTAAGAGGTAACCCCGATGGCAGGCCGATGGTTTGAAGAATTCGAAGTGGGACAGTCCTTCGATCACGAGATCCACCGGACGGTCATCGAGGCCGACAACATGTGGTTCAGCAACGCCACCTGCAATCCAGCGGCTATCCACATCGAYGCAGAGTACTGCAAGAATACCGAGTTCGGCCGTCCATTGGTCAACAGCATATTCACCCTCGGGCTGGTGATCGGCCTCTCGGTGCAAGAGACTACGCTCGGCACCACCGTCGCCAATCTCGGGATGACCGACACACGCTTTCCGGCCCCCGTGTTTGCGGGCGACACGATCCGCTCCCGCACGACGGTTAAGGAGGTTCGCGAGAGCAAATCTCGCCCGAACGCCGGAATCGTGACCTTTCTCCATCAGGGGCTGAATCAGCGCGACGAAGAGGTGTGTGTGTGCACGCGCCAAGCCCTCATGCTTCGGAAGCCAAAATGAAGACGCTCAAACTCCGCTCGATGCTCTTCGTGCCCGCGGACAGCGAACGCAAGCTGACGAAGTCGATCGGCAGCGCGGCCGATGTGCTGATCCTCGACCTCGAAGACTCGGTAGCCGATTCGCGAAAAGTCGGCGCGCGCACCACTGCCGCGGACTTCATTGCCGCCAAGGCGTCGGAAATCAGTGCGAGGCTTTTCGTTCGCATCAATCCGCTCGACACCGCGCTGGCGATGAGCGATCTTGCGGCGATCGTCGTGCCCGGGCTGGCCGGAATCATGCTGCCGAAGACACGCACTGCGGCCGACATCGACCGATTGGGGCATTGCCTCGACGCCCTCGAGGCCCGCGCCGGCATCGAACCAGGTACCGTACGGATCGTCCCGGTCGCGACCGAGACCCCGCAGGCCATGCTGACGATGCAGAGTTTCGCTGCGCGACCGAGCGACCGCCTCGCCGGCATCACATGGGGCGCTGAGGATCTCTCGGCGGCCATCGGCGCAGTTTCAAACCGCGACGACGATGGCGCCCTTTCGCCGCTCTATGCATGGGCCAACTCGCTATGTCTCTGCGCCGCCGCATCCTCCAGCGTGCCACCAATCGATACGCTGTATGCAGACTTTCGCGACTCCGTCGGCCTGGCCGCAGCCTGTCGAGCTTCGCGCCGACGAGGCTTTCGCGGCCGCATTGCAATCCACCCAGACCAGGTCGCCATCATCAACGAAGCCTACTCGCCGACGGAGACAGAGATCGCGCATGCACGCCGAATCGTTGACGCCTTCGAGGCGGCGCCTGAGGCAGGCACGCTGAGCCTTGACGGCGTGATGCTCGACAAGCCGCATCTGACGCAAGCGCTCGAGACCTTGAGGATGGCTTCCTAGACCGCCGACAACACCAGTATTACGGAGACCCCAATGGATTTCTCAATCTCTGAAGACCATCGCGCGATTCGCGACGGCGTGAGTACGGTCGTGCGATCGTTCGACGACGAGTACTGGCTCGCGCGAGACGACGACGGCGAGTTCCCGCGCGCCTTTCACCGAGCCATGGCCGATGCTGGTTGGCTCGGCATCACAATGCCTACGGAGTACGGCGGTGCCGGGCTCGGCGTGACAGAGGCGGTGATCATGATGCACGAAGTCGCGAGCCACGGCGGCGGAATGGCTGCTGCTTCGACGGTGCATATCAACCTCTTCGGCCCGCATCCGATCGTGGTGTTCGGCACCGCTGAGCAACGCCAGCGGTGGCTGCCGCGGCTTATCGAAGGCAAAGACCAGTGCTGCTTCGGCTTCACCGAGCCCGACGCCGGACTCAACACGACTGCGATCAAGACCTTCGCGCAGAAGGTGCCCGGCGGCTATTTGGTGCACGGGCAGAAGGTCTGGACCTCGACCGCGCAGGTGGCCAACAAGATCATGCTGCTGACGCGCACCACCAAGCTTGAAGATTGCAAGAAGCCCACCGACGGCATCACGATCTTCTACACCGACCTGGACCGTAGCAAGATCGAGGTGCACCGTATTCCTAAAATGGGGCGCAAGRCGGTCGACTCAAACTCAATCTTTATCGACGGCCTGTTCATTCCCGATGAGGACCGCGTCGGCGAAGAAGGAAAAGGCTTCTCGTACATCCTGCACAGCCTCAATCCAGAGCGCCTGCTGGTGGCGGCCGAAGCCGTCGCGATCGGTCAGGACGCGTTGCGCCGGGCTGCCAAGTATGCCCGCGAGCGTGTTGTCTTCGACCGGCCCATCGGCCAGAACCAGGGCATCCAGCATCCGCTGGCCGAGCGATGGATGGCGCTGGAAGCCGCGTGGGCCATGGTGATGAAGGGTGCATGGCTTTACGACCAGCATCAGCCCTGCGGCGCAGAAGCCAACGCCGCCAAGTTCCTCGGTGCTCGCGCGGGATTCGATTCGTGCATGCAGGCCGTGCTGACCCACGGTGGCTTCGGCTACGCGAAGGAGTACCACGTCGAACGCCTGTTGCGCGAAGTTACGGTGACGCGCATCGCGCCCGTCACCGAGCAACTAATCCTGTCATTCATCGCCGAGAAGGTGCTGGACCTTCCCAAGTCCTACTGATCACAAGGGAGCCAAAGGTGTTCAAACGAAAACTGTTTAGCGAAGACCATGAGGGATTTCGCAGCATGGTGCGTCGATTCATCGAGAACGAGATCGCACCGCATCATGCCGCATGGGAAGAGTCTGGCGTCGTGCCGCGCGAGCTCTGGCTGAAGGCCGGCGCGGCGGGCATGCTGTGCTGCACCGTGCCAGAGCGGTACGGCGGGGCAGGCGCGGACTACCTATTCGACGTGGTGGTGTTCGAGGAGATGGCGCGCTCGGGCTTCACCGGCCCGGGCTTCATGATCCACTGCGATCTGGTTGCGACCTACATCGCCAGTTTCGGCAGTGAAGCGCAGAAGAAGAAGTGGCTTCCGCTGATGGTGGCCGGCGAGGCGATCGGATCTCTCGGCATGACCGAGCCCCACGCTGGATCGGATCTCAAGGCGATTCGGACCAAGGCGGTGCGCGACGGAGATGATTTTGTCATCTCCGGCCAAAAGGTCTTCATCTCGAACGGGCAGCTTTGCGACGTGATCGTGCTTGCGACGAAGACAGATTCGACCGCAGGTGCCAAGGGCGTGACCCTGTTTCTGGTCGACACCAGCCTGCCCGGCTTCCGCCGCGGAAAGAACCTGCACAAGCTCGGCATGAAGGCGCAGGACACCTCGGAACTGTTCTTCGACGAAGTCCGCGTACCGGCTAGCGCAATGCTCGGCGAAGAGGGTCGCGGCTTCGAACTAATGATGACCAAGCTCGCGCAGGAACGGCTCGCGCAAGCCATCCGTTCCGCCACGGTGGCCGAAACGGTGATCGACTGGACAATCGAGTACACCGGCAACCGAAAGGCTTTCGGCAAGACAATCGGGGACTTCCAGAACACCCAGTTCAAGCTGGCGGAACTGAAGACCGAGGCAGTCGTCGGGAGGCAGTTCACCGACAAGTGCATCGAGAACTTCATGAACGGCGAGCTCAACGCGGTCGACGCCGCAATGGCCAAGATGTGGCTCAGCAACATGCACTGCAAGGTCGTCGACGAATGCCTGCAGCTCTTCGGCGGCTGGGGCTACATGTGGGAATATCCGATTGCGCGCGCCTATGCCGATGCACGCATCGTCAAAATTGCTGGCGGATCGATCGAGGTAATGAAGCACATCATCGGTCGCCAGCTCTTCGCCGAATTCCGCCCGGGCAAGGACGCTGCCGTCAACGGCGTCGCAGACATCAACCCCGTATAGGAGACTCTCAGTGACACTTTCCACTTTCCGGCCCGACGTACTGGCGGGCAAGCGCATTCTTATCACCGGCGGGGGCACCGGCCTCGGCAAGGAGTTGGCGCGGCACTTCGCCGCCCACGGAGCCGCGGTTCACATCTGCGGGCGCCGCGAAGCAGTTTTGCAGGCGGCGGTGGCCGAGTTGAACGAGACGGCACAGCATGGCGGAAGCGCCGAGTACCACATCTGCGATGTGCGCGATGCTGACCAGATCGAGGCGATGGTCGATCGCATCTGGGCCGGCGGGGCGTTGACAGGCCTGGTGAACAATGCGGCCGCCAATTTCATCTCGCCATCCATCGACATCAGCCCCCGCGGCTTCGCCGCGGTGCGCTCCACCGTGATGGATGGAGCCCTTTTCGCGACCCTGGCCTGCGGAAGACGCTGGATTGCGCAAGGCCTACCGGGTTCAGTCGTGAGCATGCTCGTCACGTGGGTCTGGACGGGCTCTGCCTATGTGCTGCCTTCGGTAATGGCCAAGACCGCCGTACATGCGATGACCATGTCCCTCGCAGTCGAATGGGGCGCGAGGAACATACGGGTCAATGCCGTCGCCCCCGGCCCATTCCCGACGGAAAGCGCGTGGGAAAAGCTGGCACCCATCCCCAAGGCCAATGTGGGCGCTGCATCGGCGGACGAAGTGCCCATGCAGCGCTTCGGTCGCATGCCCGAGCTGTGCAACCTGCTAACCTTTCTGCAGGCCGACGGTTGCGAATATCTCACCGGACAGAACATCGCGATCGACGGCGGCCATCACCTCGCTGCTCCGAGTACGTTTGCGGCACTGGGAAAGCTGACTCCCGAGGATTGGTCCGAAGCGAAGACCCTCGTACGCGGCCGCGCCGAGCAGGAGAAGGCGCAGCGCAGCGCGGGTTGACTCCCATGGCCGAGACCGAAAGTGCAGTGCGTGACCTGCGCCGCAATGCGCAAGCGACGCCGGACCGCGCCGCGATCGTCTGCGGCGGCGAGACATGGAGCTACGCCGCGCTCGAGGCGACGAGCAACCGGATGGCGGCGGTGCTGCGCAGCCTGGGTGCGACGCGTGGCGATCACGTCGCCTCGCTGATCAGCAACCGGGCAGAGGCCGTGGCCCTCGGATGGGCCGCCTGGCGTGCCGGCGTCTATTTGACGCCGATGCCGACTGGTCTCACGGTTAGCGAGCTGCACTACCTGGTCGAGGATTGCGACGCGAAAGTCGTGGTCGCCGACGCCGTCTGGGCGGACGTCGCAGCCCAACTCCCTGCCCTGTCGAAACCGGGGATCTCGTGGCTGTCGCTGCGGGGCTCGATTCCGGAGTTCGTTGCGCTGGAAACGCTCATGTCGCAGGCCTCGCCGGAAGCCCATGCTGATGAGACACCCGGCGCACTGATGGTGTACACCTCTGGCACCACCGGCGCGCCCAAAGGCGTGTTCCGTCCATTGCTCCCGGCCGACTATCGCGGGACACCGCCGTTCGCGAAGGACCTGCTCTCGCTATTCGGGCTCGGCGGCGCCGACGTGCGCTATCTCTCGACCGCACCGCTCTACCATGCAGCCCCGTTGCGATTCGCACTTGCCGTGACCGCGGGCGGGGGCACGGTGTACGTAATGGAACGGTTCGATGCAGATGAAGCGCTGCGGATGCTGGATCAACACACGATCACGCACAGCCAATGGGTACCATCGATGTTCCAGCGATTGCTCGACCTTCCCGTCGAGCGCCGCGCTGCGTTCGCCGCGCCGGCGCACCGATCCGCGATCCATGGAGCGGCGCCCTGCCCCACTTCAGTCAAGAAGTCCATGATCGAGTGGTGGGGTCCGATCGTGCGGGAGTACTACTCTGGCAGCGAAGGCGTCGGGCTGACCCTGATCGATTCGACCGAGGCACTCACCCATCCCGGGTCGGTGGGACGGGCCCGCAAAGGAATCCTTCACGTGACGGATGAGGCCGRCCATTTGTTGCCGCCCCGCGTCACGGGCTTGGTGTACTTTTCCGGCGTCGCACCCTTCGCGTATTACAAGGCACCTGAGAAGACCGCCGCCCGCACACTGCCGCACGGGTGGCAGACCTTCGGTGACGTCGGCCATATCGACGAGAACGGCTATCTCTACC
>NZ_JBFUIU010000535.1:0-6264 GCF_056401695.1 Variovorax sp. P4_D9 | reverse complement strand
GATCATGCCGACTGCCGAATCCAACGGCATCTTGCTGTAGCTCAGCAACCAAGCAGCAATCCCAACTGCCTCGAAGTGCCTTCGTAGCCCAACTCAGGTCATCAGGGCCCGGCCGAGTCGAACAGGCGCCGATAGACGCTGGGCGTGCAGCCTTTGGCTGCACTGAATTGCCGAGTGAAGTGGGCTGGCTCGCGATAGCCGACCCGCTCACCGACCTGTGCCACCGTGCGGCCGCCCTGCGCCAGCAGTGCGCAGGCATGACCGATGCGCCTTTGCGCCACGTAGGCGCTGATCGACATGCGCGTGCTGCGCTTGAACAGGCGCTGAAGCTGACTGGTGCTGAGATGCGCCAACATCGCCAGATGCTCGACGTCCACCGGCTCGGTGTAGTGCCCATTGAGCCAATCCAGCACTTGCGAAAGCCGCAGACGTTCGCGTGAACTTCCTGAAGGTGTGATCGAGGTCGTGGCCAGCGTCGCCCGCGCCGGGTCCGAGCACAGCGTCATCAGAACTTCCATCAGCCCCAGCCAGCGCCGTTCTGGCGTCGCACCGACCAGCGCCAACATCTGGCGCGTGGCGTGGGCACGCGTCTCGCCGCCGAACACCAAGGCGCTGCGTGAGACCTCGAGAAGTCGGCGCAGCGGGTCCAGTTCCGGTGACTCGTTCAACAGCGCGGCGATCCAGGCCTCGGTGAACCAGCAGACCAGCGCGCGGTGCATCGGTCCGGCGGTCGTGCGACTCGATTGCCAGGCATGGGGCAGGTTCGGCCCCATCAGCACGAGGTCACCATCGCCGTAGCGCTCGGTGTGATCTCCCACGAAGCGCATGCCTTCGCTGTTGAGCGTCAGCGTCAACTCGAACTCCGGGTGATAGTGCCAGTTGAATGGAAATTCAGGCAACTGGCGGTCGAACAGCAGCCACGAGCGGTCCGTGGGCACCACGACGGTTTCGAGCCAGGGCCGCATCGATCATCCCTCCTTTCGCATCGGATGGCACCAAGCATGCGGTAATCCTACAAGAAGTAGCCGCGACCGTGCCACCGGCAGGCGCTGAGCCGCGTCAAGATGGCGCCGCTGGGCAACCCTCAGATGCGGCTGAAGACGCAACGCTTCCCTCTCCAACCTGATCTCCATAAAGTGACTCCCATGGCGCATGACTTCCTGCACCCTCTCACCGGCTCCTTTGCAATGCCCGCGGCCGAAAACCCGACCGTCGTGATGATGGAGGCGGCCTATCGGCAACTCGGACTCAACTGGCGCTACCTCAATTGCGAAGTGCATCCCGATCGGCTGGGGGATGCGGTCCGAGGTGCGCGGGCCATGCGCTGGCGTGGCTTCAACTGCTCGATCCCGCACAAGGTCGCTGTGATCGAACATCTCGACGGCCTGGGCGCCTCCGCGCGCATCATCGGTGCGGTCAACACCATCGTCCGCCGTGGCGAAGAACTGATCGGCGAGAACACCGATGGCCAAGGCTTTGTCCAGGCCCTGCGCGAGGTGGTCGATCCCGCCGGCAAGACGGCGCTTGTCTTTGGTGCTGGCGGGGCGGCACGCGCAGTGGCCGTCGAGCTCGCGCTGGCCGGCACCGAACGGATCAGCATCGTCAACCGCGGGCGCCAGCGGGGTGAGGCGTTGGCGGAGCTGCTACGTCGAAATACACCAGCCGCCGCCACCTACGTGCCTTGGGTAGGCACCTTCCGCGTGCCGTCGGACACGAGCCTTGTGATCCATGCCACCTCGGTGGGCCTGTACCCCAACGTCGACGAGACGCCCGACATCGACATGGCCACGCTGCTGCCGCACATGGTCGTGGCCGACGGCATTCACAACCCGCCCATGACCCACTTGCTGCGTGCTGCCAGAGTCCGTGGCTGCCGGGTCGCCGACGGGCTGGGGATGCTGGTCAACCAAGGCGTGATCGGCATCAAGCACTGGACGGGGCTCGACGCCGACGCGGGCGTCATGCGGCGAGCCTTGCTTGAGCTTCAGCTTTGAAGGCCGCGCTCTGACACCAAGGAGATCCCGAATAAGGACACGAAGCGACGTCACATCACCCGGCTGCGTTCACCGCGTCCTTCAAGGATTTGCCGGCAGTGAACTTCACAGCCTTGCTCGCCTTGATAGTCATCGGCTCGCCGGTCGACGGATTGCGGCCGGAACGCTCGGCGCGGTTCGAAACGGTGAAGTTGCCGAAGCCGATCAACTGCACGGCCTCGCCTTTGGCCAAGGCGCCGGCCAGGTGCTCGAGCGCGGAATCGAATGCCCGGGCTGCGTCGGCCTTGGTGAGGTTGGTATCCGCGGCGATGGCGGCGACGAGTTCAGTCTTGTTCATAACAGGGGTTCCCTTTTTGTAGAACGCTGGTGATCGAGGTCAGGCGTGCGGCGCCCTGGCGTTCGGTTGCGCGGACGTACAAGCGAGCACGTCCGGGGCGCCGCGGGGTTCGCCCGAATCGTCGATTGTTGCCGATGCGCGAGTGGCGTTCTGCAGCACGGATAGTCTGGCGGATTTTCGGGTTCGTCGACTCTGCCGATACTCTGGCCGAGTCGGCGCATGAAGCGAACGGGAATATCGCGAAGAAGACATTGGCCCGTTAACCGCTCGGTCTTGGCCTCGACCTCCGCGGGCCGCGTGCGATCTGCGATCTGCGATCTGCGATCTGCGATCTGCTGCAGTCTCCATCGCATCAAAGTAGAAGCGTCGAATGCTCTGCTGCCTCTGAGGCGCATCGAACTTTCCGGCCGAGAAGTTGCGGTCTCGACTGTTGACGGCTTTGAACTTGCTGCCAACGATGGCGGCGATGGCGTGCGCGAGGCGTCAGCCCAGGATTGCGACGATGCGCGCGCACGACGCGCCAGGGTTCCGATCGCATAGAGCGATGCATGGCGCGCCAGTGGCATCGCCGGCAGGCGCCGGACCCCGAGGTAGACCAGCCAGGCGGCGGCCACTGTCATCGACTGGCCAATCTCGACGCCGACATTGAAAGTGAGCAACGCGACCCAGAGGTAGTTGTCGGGCAGGCCGATCTCCCTCACGCCGGCGAACCCCAGGCCGTGCACCAGTCCGAACAGGAACGCCACCAACGCGGGCCATCTGCGCGCCAGCGTCTGCCGGTTGCGCAGCGCCTCGCCGGCCACCAGCATGATCGACAGCGCGATCATGGCTTCCACGCTGCCGCCACCGATCGTGGGATGGCTGGTGCGCCGCGCCTGAGCTCACCATGCCTGCTCGACGGTCAGCGCGGGCGACTGGTCGACATCCGGTGAGACTCCTCATCCGATGAAGGCACCCTGCGCGTTCAGCAGCAACTGGCTGACATAGCTGCTGCCTCGGCCGCTGTCTTCGAATTCCACGCGCCATCCGTCCAGTTGGACCGGTCGCCGCCGCTGGAATTCCGCGAGAACCTTCGCCCGTCCCGCGTTCGGCTCGATGCCACCAAGCACGGTCGCCGCGTAGCGGCCAGCAATGTAGCCTGCCAGGCTGACCGGCGAGGGCGGCTCGTCGAAGAGTCGCCCGAGCGCATCGCGGTAGGCCCGAACGATCGGCACCTTGCTGGAGCGAGGATTGGGAACGACCTGCGTGAAGATGATCGGCACCTTCTTGCCCGGGTCCAACTGCATGAAGGTCGTGGTGTCCACGTCGGCCAAGCAGATCACGTAGCGCGGCGCGCCTCGCTGACTCAAGCCGCGAGTGAATTGCGCGAGCTCGATGCTCGCGCCCATGAACAGCAGGAAGAAGGGGTCCGTCGCTTTGAGCTGCGACGCGAACTGCGCCATGTCCTGACCCACCGGGACAGTCAGGGCGCGCACCTTGACCTGAAGGCGCTCTGTGAGCGCGGCCGTCCCGGCCTGCAGCGCCTCGGCGTGCAACGGACTCGGATAGACGACACCAAGTTCGCTGACACCCATGACGGCGAGACTCTTGAGTACCTGGCGCATCTGCTCCGCGCGAGATGCGAAGAGCGCAATCAGGTGACGATCCTGGTCGTATCGCGGATCTGCGAGCCACGGCGCGACATGAGCGATTTCCAGCTGCGCCTGGGCCGACTCCTTGAGGCTTGCCAGCGCCAGACCTTCGCCGACCGCACCCAGCAAAGCGACCTGGCTTGGATCGTTCTTCACACCCAGGATCGCCGCGCGCACAGCGGACGCGCTGCCGTCGGTTTCAATGGTGGTCAGCTGAGGTGCGGCGATGTTCGCCTTTCGAAGCTCGGCAAAGGCAAGGCGAACGCCGGTGGCGTAGTCGCGCGAGAGTTCCTGCTGATCGGGCGACATGTCGAGGAGCTGGGTCACTCTCGTGGCGCTCGGCTGGGGAGCGCGGGTTTGAGCCATGGAGACACTCGGCTGCGCGCCGATCGCCGCGAGCGTGGCGACGCACCCAGCACCGAAGAAGCGGCGACGCGTGAATTCCCGAAAATCGTTCATCGAGGCCATGCTAGCGAGGTGTTGTGACATTTCGACGCAGTCTTCACAATCGTCGACACCCTGCCCGGCTTCAACTCACCTGCGGACGACGGAAATGGGACGCAGGGGATGACAATGCTTGCGTGGCGCAAAGAACTCCTCCCGCTTTCCAGCCCCTGACCGGCATCTATGAGCCGTCGGCGATCCAGCAGTTGCCTGATGGGCGCTTTCTTGTGGTCGAGGACGAAAAGAGCCATCCCCTCAGTTTGGTCACGATCAGAGGCGATGGACGTGTCGACAGTGCCGAACTCACGCCTGGGCTGCTTCAGATCTTCAGCGACTTCTGGAAGCTCGACGACCTCGAAGGACTTGCGCTGGACCGGGCAGGCTTCGTCTACGCCATCACCTCGCATTCCCGAGACGACGATGGCGACGAGAAGCAGTCGCGCGAAAGGCTGGTCCGATTCCGGCTCGAAGGAGATCGAGTCGTGGACCGCAAGGTGGTCGAGGGCTTGAAGCGTGCCATGACGGCGAAGCATCCTCTGCTTGCTTCGGCAGCCAAGATCCGGGATGTCAAAGCCGCTGGCGGGCTCAATATCGAGGCATTGGAAATCAGCCCGGACGCGCAACGACTGCTGATCGGCTTCAGAAGCCCGCTGCGCGAAGGGCGCGCGATCATCGCCAGCGTCGAGAATCCGGCCGGGATCTTCGAAGGTGACGAGTCACCGCGGCTGTCGGCCGATTTGTCCGAACTGGATCTGGGCGGCCACGGGATTCGCGGCTTGTCGTATGTTCCCACCCTCGGCGAGTACCTCATCGTCAGTGGGCCGGTTTCGCGTGAAGCCGGCGAGTTCGCCCTCTGGCTCTGGAACGGCCAGCCACAAGGCTCGGTGCGTCGCGTCACGATTCCAGGTCTGCCGAGCCTCGAGCGTGCAGAAGGAGTGAGCCCGGCGATGATCGACGGAACGGCAAGAATCATCATCGTCAGTGACGACGGAAACCGCAAAGCCGGCCGCTCCGCCAGCTATCTGCTGCTGGACCTCGACCAACTGCAGATCGCCTCTTGAATTGACTCAACACGCCGTTCTTGCAGTGGTCAGCCATTGCGGATCGACCTGGAGGGAAAACCCATGCCACACCGCAGAAAGACACGCACAGAGCACATTGAGGTCACGGACCAGGTCGGAAAACGGCACGTTGTGGTGAAGTACACCGAGTATCTCGAGGCAAGCCCTGGTGATGGCGATGCACGCCTTCCCGAGGAAGTTGCGACGGAGTACCGATTGGAAACCGGAAGGAGCGTCACTTCGAGCGGTGCCGACACGTTCCAGACAACGGACGGAAAGCTTCAGCTCAAGGCACTGTAGCCACCAAGGCGCCCTCTGAATTGACGCGGGCGCCTCGCGAAAGACATGACGCGATGCGAGCTATACGGTATAAATCGTTTACACCATTCACTCGCACTCATGACGATTCTGATCAGCACATCCAGCCAGACGCTCCCCGCCCACACAGAGGCATCTTCCACTACCACCCCGCCGGTGTCGGTGGCACCGCCGTCGAAGACGGAAAAATCGAGCGGCACTGCCAAGAAGCTCTCAGCCAAGGCTGCCGAGAAGTCAGCGACAGTCGGCAAGAAGGCGGTCAAGCCCAAGGAGAAGCTGGTGCGAGACAGCTTCACCATGCCGCAAGAAGACTACGCACTGATCGCCAGCCTGAAGGACCGCGCGCTGAAGTTCAAGCGACCGACGAAAAAGAGCGAACTGCTGCGCGCCGGTCTGCATGCGCTTCAGGCATTGCCGGCACCCGCCCTGCGCGCGGCGCTCGATTCGCTGACGCCCTTGAAGGCGGGCCGCCCCAAGCG
>NZ_JBFUIU010000534.1:0-6267 GCF_056401695.1 Variovorax sp. P4_D9 | reverse complement strand
GCATCAGGTAGCGCGTCAGGGCCGCGTGTTCGAGGGCCCATTTGGAAAGGTTGAAGCCGGCCTTGCCGGAGTCGGCGTTCTGCTGCGCGCTCATCGCGGCGTCCTCAGCGCGTGACCACCGGCGCCACCGCGGCCGGCTGCGCGGCCGCCGCCGCAGCGGCCGCGGTCTTGTCGCGGTAGATCGATACCTTCTGTCCGGGCGACAGCACGTGCACGCCGGCCGCCACCACCAGCATCCCCGGCGCCACGCCCGAGGCGATGACGGCATCGTTGCCATCGGCCGTGGCGACCTGGACCGGCTGCGAACGCACCGTCATGCTGGCCGGGTCGACCACCCAGACCGCGGTCCCGGCGCCTTCCTGGCGCAGGGCGCTGGTCGGCAGCTTGAGCACCTGCGCGCCGCTTTGCGACAGCGCCCTGGGCCGCGCGTACACCGTGGCGCCCAGCGCCGGCGAGGTGGCGGCGTCGATCGCCACCTTCACCGAGTAGGTGCGGGTCACGGCGTCGGCGCTGGCTGCGACCTCGCGCACCTTGCCTTCGAATTCGCCGTTGGCGGCCCAGCCGCGCACCGTCACGGCCGAGCCCGGCTTGATCAGCGCCGCGCGGTCCTCGGGCACCGCGAAGACTACGTCGCGGGCGCCGTCCTGGGCGATGCGCACGACCGGCGCGCCGGCCGCGACCACCTGCCCCGGCTCGGCCTCGATCGCGGTCACGATGCCCGGAACGTCGGCCACCAGCGTGGTGTAGCTGGTCTGGTTGCCCTGCGCGGAAAGTTGCGCCTGCGCCTGCTCGAGCTGCGCCTGGGCGGCCTTGTAGGTGCTTTCGCGGCGCTCGAGGTCGGCGCCACTGATGAAGTTCTGCTGCCGCAGTTCGCGGTAGCGCTTGAGGTCCGCCAGGGCCAGGTCGCGGTTGGTCAGCGCCGCCGCATGCTGCGCCCGCGCCCCTTCGGCGGCGAGGCGGAAGTCCTGCGGATCGAGCTGGGCCAGCACCTGGCCGGCCTGCACGTGTTGGCCGAGTTCAGCCTGGCGGCGCGCGATCTTGCCGGCCACGCGAAAGCCGAGCCGCGACTCGACCCGGGCCTTCACCTCGGCCGAGAACTCGGGTTCTGTGCCATAGGTGCTGGCGCCGACCTGGACCACCTTGACCGCCCGCAACGGCTCCTCGGCCGCCGGCGGCCGCGAGCAGCCGGCCAGCAGCAACGCCGCCAGCAAGAGCCCGGCGTGACCAGGAAAGGAAATTAAGGACGACGCGGTCATGGAGCACCCTTGAAGGAAAACGGGGTCATTAATGACCAGCCGGTTAGTAATCTAGGGTAAACGCGAATCGGTGTCAAACGAAAAGTTCCCCGAGCGCGAGCGGAGACCCGCACAAAACGGGGGGAGCGTGGGGGCTCAGGCCGACGCCGGGCCGCCCCAAGGCGGCCTGCCGCCCCCTCGGGGGCAGCGACCCACACGAAGTGGGGGAGCGTGGGGGCCACCTACCCCCGCTGCCCCATTTCCACCAGCCGGTTGTCCGGCAGCTCGAAATAGTCAGAGGCCCGGCCCGCGTTGCGCTGCAGCCAGCTGAACAGCGCCCGGCGCAGCGGGTTCATGCCCGGCAGTTGCTCGTGGACGACGGTGGCGCGCGACACGAAGTAGGAGGTGGTCATCGACTCGCAGGCCAGGGTCTTCTGGTAGGCGAGGATGCGGATGAACTCCGGCACGTCGGGCCGCTCCATGTAGCCGTGGCGCGCGGTGACCACCCAGACGCCGCTGCCGAGCGCCTCGGCCTCGATCCGGTCGCGGGCATCGACCCGCGGCGTGTTGCAGGGCAGCACCCTGAGCACGATCACCTTTTCGTGCAGCACCTGGTTGTGCTTGAGGTTGTGCAGCAGCGCATGCGGCACCGAGTCGGCATCGGCATTGAGGAACACCGCCGTCCCGCGGACCCGGTGCGGCATGTGGGCCTCGAGCGAGCGGACGAAAGGCTGCAGCGGCAGCCGCTGGGCCTCCGCCGCCGCCAGCCCGAGCCGCCGGCCCTTGCCCCAGGTCGTGAACACCAGCATCACGCCCACCGCCACCACCAACGTGAGCCAGCCGCCCTGCGCGACCTTCAGGCTGTTGGCGAACACGAAGGTGAGGTCGACCGCCGCGAAGAGCAGCACGCCGACGAGCACGGCGACCCGGTTCCAGCGCCACAGGCGCCAGGCGACCACGCCGGTCAGCAGCGTGGTAGTGACCATGGTGATCGAGACCGCGATCCCGTAGGCCGCCGACAAGGCGCTCGAGCTGCGAAAGCCGAGCACCAGCAGCAGCACGCCGACCATCAACAGCCAGTTGACGGTCGGGACGTAGATCTGGCCGATGGTCTCGCCGGAGGTCTGGACGATTCGCATGCGCGGCAGGTAGCCCATGCGCATGGCCTGCGCCGTGATCGAGAAGGCGCCCGAGATCACCGCCTGCGAGGCGATCACCGTCGCCATGGCGGCCAGCACCACCATCGGCAACACGGCCCAGGAAGGCAGAAGACGAAAGAACGGATTGTCGATGGCGGCCGGGTTCGCGAGCACCAGCGCCCCCTGGCCGAAATAGTTCAGAACCAGCGCGGGCAAGGCGATGAAGAGCCAGGCCAGCCGGATCGGCCGAGCGCCGAAATGCCCCATGTCGGCGTAGAGCGCCTCGCCCCCCGTGAAGGCCAGGAACACGGCGCCCAGCACCGCCAGCGACTGGGCGCGGTGCTGCACCACGAAGCCGGCCGCGCGGCTCGGGTCGAGCGCCGCCAGCACCTGCGGCTGCTGCAGCACCTGCCACAGCCCCGCCAGCGCGATCAGCAGGAACCACAGCAGCATCACCGGCCCGAAGATCGTGCCGACCGCCCCGGTCCCCTTGCGCTGCACGGCGAAGAAGGCGGCCAGGATCGCAACGGTGATCGGAATCACGAAGGGCTGCAAGCCCGGCGCCTCGACCTCCAGGCCCTCGACGGCCGACAGGACCGAGATCGCGGGCGTGATCAGGCTGTCGCCATAGAAGGTGGCCGCACCCACCAGCCCCAGCAGGCCGATGGCCTGCACGAGCCAGGGCCGCGCCGGCGGCGGGCCGGCCACCGCATTGCCGGCCAGCGCCTGCAAGGCGAGGATGCCCCCTTCGCCGTCATGATCGGCGCGCAGCACGAACACCACGTACTTCAGCGTCACGACGAACATCAGGCCCCAGAAGATCAGCGACAGCAGCCCGAGCACCGCTTCGGGCGTGAACGGCACGCCGTGCTCCGGGTTCAGGGTCTCCTTGAAGGCATAGAGCGGCGAGGTGCCGATGTCGCCGAAGACCACGCCGAGCGCCGCGACCATCACGAACGGCAGGAACGGCCGGGGCGCTGAAGACGCGGAGGGATTGATGTTCTGCTTCGTTGTGTGCATGGTCGATGCCCTTCGGCGCTGCCATCGTAGCGTGCAGGACAATCGGCGGCGTGTCATCTTCATCCCCTCCCCTGCTCGCAGCCGCGYCGACGCACTACGAGAACTTCCCCGTCGCCTCCTGGCTCTGCCTTCCCCGGCTGCGGCCGCCCATCGCCGCCATCTATGCCTTCGCGCGCACTGCGGACGACATCGCCGACGAGGGCGATGCCGCTCCGCCCAAGCGGCTCGAGGCCCTGCGGGCTTTCCGCGCCGATCTCGCGGCCATCGCGCGCGGCGCCGTTCCCTCGCCGCGCTGGCCCGGGGTGTTCGGTCCGCTGGCCGTCGCGATGCGCGGCTTCGCGCTGCCCGAGAGCCTGCTGGCCGACCTGCTGTCGGCCTTCGTGCAGGACATCGAGAAGACCCGCGACCGCGCCGGCTATGCCGACCGCGCCGAACTGCTTGACTACTGCCGCCGTTCCGCCAATCCGATCGGGCGGCTGCTGCTGCACCTGTACGGAGTCACCGATGTCCGCTCGCTGGCGCAGAGCGACGCCATCTGCAGCGCGCTGCAGCTGATCAACTTCTGGCAGGACCTGAGTGTCGACCTGCCGCGCGGGCGGCGCTACCTGCCTCGCGAAGACTGCCGCGCCCACGGGCTCGCGGACGGCGACTTCGAGCGCTTCGCGCCGCTGGCGACCACGGCGCCGCCGTCCGCCGCGATCGCGCTGGTGGCGAGCGAAGTCGCATGGGCTCGCGCGCTGATGCAGGAAGGCGCTCCGCTCGTGCACCGCCTGCCCGGCCGCGCCGGCTGGGAACTGCGCTTCGTGGTCCAGGGCGGCAGCCGCATCCTCGACAAGATCGAGGCCCAGGGCTGCGACAGCTTTTCGCGCCGCCCGACCCTCGGCCGCGGCGATGCGCCGCTGCTCGCCTGGCGGGCCCTGCGGATGCGGAGACAATCAGCCGCATGAAGAGGCCCGCACGATGACCCCCGAGCAGTACGTCCAGGACAAGGCCGCTGCGTCGGGCAGCAGTTTTTATTACGCCTTCCTGTTTCTCCCGAAGCCGCGCCGTGCCGCCATCACGGCTTTCTATGCCTTCTGCCGCGAGATCGACGACGTGGTCGACGAAGTCAGCGACCCCGGCGTCGCCGCGACCAAGCTGGCCTGGTGGCGCAGCGAGGTGGCCCAGTCCTTCGCCGGCCAGCCGCACCATCCGGTGATGCAAGCGCTGATGCCCCACGCGGCCGCCTACGGCATCGAGGAGCGACTCCTGCAGCAGGTCATCGAGGGCTGCCAGATGGACCTCGACCAGACCCGCTACCTCGACTTCCCGGCCTTGCGCCGCTACTGCCACCTGGTGGCCGGCGTGGTGGGCGAAGGCGCGGCGCGCATCTTCGGCCAGACCGATCCGCAAACCACCGAGTACGCCCACAAGCTGGGCCTGGCGCTGCAGCTGACCAACATCCTGCGCGACGTCGGCGAGGACGCCCGGCGCGGGCGCATCTACCTGCCGGTCAACGAGTTGCAGCAATTCGACGTCAAGGCCCACGAGATCTTGAACTGCGTTCACTCGTCGCGCTTCGTCGCCCTGATGAAGTTCCAGGCCGAGCGGGCGCGGGCCGCCTACGACGAGGCGCTGGCCCTGCTGCCCTCAGCCGACCGACGGACCCAGAAGCCCGGCCTGATGATGGCCAGCATCTACCGCACGCTGCTCGAGGAGATCGCGCGCGACAATTTCCAGGTGCTCGACCAGCGCGTCAGCCTGACACCGGTGCGCAAGCTCTGGCTCGCGTGGCGCGTCCAGGCCCTGGGAAAGCTCTGAGTTGATCACGGTCGCAGTGGTCGGTGGCGGCTGGGCCGGCATGAGCTGCGCGGTCGAAGCGACGCGGGCCGGGCATTCGGTCACGGTCTTCGAGGCCGCCCGCCAGTGGGGAGGACGGGCGCGGGCGCTGCCCGCAACGCTGCCCGACGGCACGCCGGTGCTGCTCGACAACGGCCAGCACATCCTGATCGGGGCCTATACCGAAACGCTGGCCTTGATGGCGCGCGTCGGGGTCGACGCCGACGCCGCCCTGCAGCGCATTCCGCTGGCGCTGCGCTTTCCCGACGGCGGCGGGCTGTCGCTGCCGCAATGGCCGCGCTGGCTCGACCGCGCGACGCGCAGCCTGGCGCCCCTCGACGTCCTGGCCGGCGTGCTGGGCGCACGCGGCTGGTCGTGGCAGGACAAGCGGTCGCTGCTCGCGGCCTCCACGCGCTGGCGGCGGCAAGGCTTCAGCTGCGCCGAATCGGAAACGGTTGCCGGCCTCTGCGCCACGCTGACGCCGCGCGTGCAGGCCGAACTCATCGAACCGCTGTGCCTGTCGGCGCTCAACACGCCGACAACCGAAGCCAGCGGCCGGGTGTTCCTGCGGGTGCTCGACGACGCCCTGTTCAAGATCGCGGGCGGATCGCAGCTGCTGCTGCCGCGCGTCGACCTCGGCGCGCTGTTCCCCGACGCCGCCGCGCGCTGGCTCCGCCAGCAAGGGGCCCGGACCGAAGCCGGTCGACGGGTGCGCACGCTGGCACGCGACCGCGCCGGTTGGCGGGTCGACGAGGAGCCTTTCGATCGCGTAGTACTGGCCTGCCCGCCGTGGGAGGCGGCGCGCCTGGCCGCACGCGAAGCGCCAAGCTGGGCCGCCATGGCCGACGCCTTGCGCCACGAAGCCATCGCGACCGTCTACCTCCACGGCGACGCCGCGCTGCCGGCCCCGGTGCTCGCGCTGCGCAGCCGGCCGGACGCGCCGGCGCAGTTCGTGTTCGACCGCGGCCGGCTCGGCGGTCCGCGCGGGCTGCTGGCATTCGTCGTCAGCGCCAGCAGCACGGACCGCGAAGCGCTGCAGCGGCAGGTGCTGGCGC
>NZ_JBFUIU010000533.1:0-6267 GCF_056401695.1 Variovorax sp. P4_D9 | reverse complement strand
GTGCTGACGGCACGGTCGGCGGCGCAGAGGCGCAGCCTGCGAGGGCGGCGGCGGCGGCGAGCGCAGCGGCGGCGAGCCGTGGCATGCGCGGAGATGGGGACGGGTGTCGGTGCATCCGTCGATTTTCACCCCGGCGCCAGCCGGAGACTTGCGGCACGGCGATCCGACCCACCACAATGCAGCTAGCAAGGAAATCCCCCACATGGTCCTCCACGCCAACACCCCTTCTTCGACCGCGGCAGCGCAGCAGACCCGCGAGGCGATCGAGCAACTGCTCGCCATCGTGAGCGGCCTGGTGGCCGACGACGACCTGCACGATCTCGAGATCGAGTTCCTCAAGGTGTGGCTGGCGGAGCACCAGGACGTCGCGCAAAAGTGGCCCGGCTCCGCCATCGGCCGCGCCGTCGACACGGTGCTGGCCGACGGCCACGTGAGCGAGGAAGAACGCGCCTACCTGCTGACCACCCTCAAGGAACTGGCGGCCACCGATTTCGCGCTCACGGACGCGGCCGGTGCCGAACGCATCGCGGTCCCGACGGACGACGCGATCAAGATCACGCTGCGCGACGCAGTCGTGTGCCTGGCGGGCGAATTCCTCCACGGCACGCGCGCGGCGTGCGAGCGCCTGGTCGAGCAGGCGGGCGCCTGGCCGGTGCGCAGCGTGAGCAAGAACGTCCACTACCTGGTGGTCGGCGCCCGGGTCTCGCCCGACTGGTTGCAGACGCCCTGCGGGCGGGACATCCAGGACGCGGTGGACCTGCAGCAGGCAGGCCACGGAATCGCGATCGTTTCGGAGCGGCGCTGGATCGAGTCCTTCCAGGCGGCGGGTGGCGGCGCGCCGAGCTGAGCGCGCTGATCCAGGAGGCAGATGGACGCCCCCGCCCTTGTGCGGTCGCGCACAGACCCCATCTTCGAAAGACGCGGGCCGGCTTCCACCGATGCGTCACGGCGAGAACGGCAACTCCGAAAACTGCCGAGATCGTAAGTTTTCGCGCCCCGAAGCTGGAACGGTGTTTGCTGGAGACAACCATGCTGACCATCGACCAAAAAGAAGCCATCCTTCGCAGGGCAGGAATTCAGGTTCCCTCGTTTCCCGGGAGCCCCCCGACAGCGGATCCGCGCGATCACGAGGCCGACACCGAACACAAGGCCGCCCTCCAGCGATGGAGGGAAGCCATCGACGTGCTCTATGTGCAATACGCGGCAGCGCGGGCGGCAAAAAGCCTCCGCGACGCCGAGCAGGCGCGGCAGATCGATCAGCTGCGCCGCGCGGCCGAGCGATCGAGCGCCTGAGGCCGGGAGCTTGCGAGCCGCGCCTCAGCGGCCGACGCCGCTCTTGTGCCAGCCACTGACCCGCAAGGCCCGCGAGATCGCCGCAGCCAACTGGTCCTGGCTGAAGGGCTTGGCCAGTTTCGAAGTGAAGACCGAGAGGCCGGACGGCAACTCGGCGTACCCGGTGGCGAGAATCAGCGGCAGCTCCGGACGCTCCTTCCGAAGGATCTCGAAAAGCTGCGAGCCGGTCATGCCAGGCATGACCTGGTCGGAGACCACCAGCCCGACGGCGGGCTCGCCGCGGACAAGATTCAAGGCCTCCTGGGCGGAGCCTGCGGTGATGACCGAATGGCCCAGATCCTCGAGCATCGAGGTGGTGTTGGCGAGCACCAGGCTGTCGTCGTCGACGGCCACGACCAGCAGGGGCTGCGTTCGCTCCTCGCTCCTCGGGCCCGCCGCATCGGATTCGGCCACCGCGGCATCGGGCGCGCCTTGCGCGACGGGCAGCCAGAGTTCGGCCGTGGTGCCGACACCTTCGGAACTGCTCAGGACGAATCGACCGCCTGACTGCGCGGCGAGTCCCTGAACCATCGGCAGTCCCAGCCCGGTCCCCTTGCCGACCCCCTTGGTCGTGAAGAACGGCTCGACCGCCCTGGCCAGGGTCGCGGCATCCATGCCTGCCCCGCTATCGGAGATCGAGAGGCAGACATAGGCTCCGGGCCGCAATTCGCTTGCGTCCGTGACGGACTTCTCCTCCACCTTGAGCTCGAGCCGCCCCCCTTCGGGCATGGCGTCACGCGCGTTCACGGCGAGGTTGAGAATGGCAAGTTCGAGTTGGTTCGGGTCGACCAGCACCGGGCTGGGCGCCGAGGGAAAAACGGTCTCGACCCGAATCGCCGCACCGAGCGTCCGCGTGAGCATGTCCCGCATGCCGGCCACCAGCCGGGGGACATCGACGGCCACAGGGGCAAGGTCCTGGCGGCGGGCGAAGGACAGCATGCGCTGCGTCAGCGCGGCGCCCCGCCGCGCGCCCTGGATCGCGTTGTTCACGAGCCCTTGCAGCTTCTCGTCGGCCGGCAGCCGGCGACGAAGCAGCTCGAGGCTGCTCAGGACCACCATCAGCAGGTTGTTGAAGTCGTGGGCGACACCGCCGGTCAACTGCCCGATGGCGTCGAGCTTCTGGGCCTGGAACAGGGCGTCCCGCGCCTGATCGAGTTCTTGCTGGGCGCGCCGCTTCTCGGTGATGTCGCGGGTGACCTTGGCGAATCCGACCAGTCTGCCATTCGCATCGAGGACCGGGTCGATCACGACATTGGCCCAAAATTCTGAGCCGTCCTTCCGGACGCGCCAGCCCTCGCTTTCGAACCGGCCTTCCGAAGCCGCCGTAGCCAAGGCTCTCGCGGGCTCGCCGCGCTGCTGGTCGGCGAGGCGATAGAAGCGCGAGAAGTGGGTACCGATCACCTCTTCGGGCGCATAGCCCTTGGCTCGCTGGGCGCCGGTGTTCCAGCTCGTGATGAAGCCGCTGGGATCGAGCATGTAGATGGCGTAGTCGGTGACCGCCTGCACCAGCAACCGAAACTGATCTTCGCTGCGCCGCAGCGCTTCTTCCGCGCTTCGCCGTTCGGTGAGATCGCGGGTCACCTTTGCGAATCCGAGGAGCTCGCCCTCCGATGAATAGATCGGATGGACCACCACCTGGGCCCAGAAGCGCCGGCCGTCCTTGCCGCACCGCCACCCCTCGGTCTTGAACCGGCCCTCGCGCTTCGCCGTCATCAGCGTCCGGGTCGGCGCTCCAGCGCGCACATCCTCCGGCGTGTAGAAGGTCGAGAAGTGGCGTCCGAGGATCTCCGACTCGACGTAGCCCTTCAGCCGCTGGGCTCCGGAGTTCCAGCTGATGACGAACCCTTCCGGGTCGAGCATGTAGATGGCGTACTCTTCGACGGCATCGACGAGCAGGCGATAGCGCTCCTCGGGGCCGAGTTTGGTCGTGATTGTCGAGGACGGGTCCAACTGGATGGTTCCTTGCCGAGGCTCGTTGGGAGCGATCTTCCATCAGATTAGACCAACGCCCGCCGATTGTGCACAAGCGCCTCGATTAGGGGCCCTTGTGGGGCCCCGCACACCCTCCTATCATGGCTCGCTCGCCCACGCCAACATCGGAGATCCCATGCACCCGATCACGCCGAATCGCTCCTTATCGCGCCGCAGCGCATTGCAGTACGGGCTCGGCACCCTTGGCGCCGGCATGTTGCCCGGATCCGCCCTCGCCCAGGGCGCCTGGCCCACCAAGTCGGTCACGCTGGTGGTGGGCTACCCGCCGGGCGGGCAGACCGACTTTGCCGGGCGCGTGCTCACCGCCGGCATGCAGGCCAGCCTGGGCCAGGGCGTCGTCATCGACAACAAGCCCGGCGTCAACGGCAACATCGCCACCGACTACATCCTCAAGGCGGCGCCCGACGGCTACAAGCTGCTGGTGGGCAATGGCAGCAACATGGTGCTCAACCCGCACACCTACCGCAACACGCCGGTGGCCGATCCGCTCAAGATGACGCCCATCGGCCTGCTGCTGACCTCGTCCCTGATGCTGGTCGTGCCGACCAGCCTACCGGTCAAGGATCTCAACGAATTCATCGCCTGGGTCAGGGCGCAGGACAAGGCGGGCAAGGCCGTCGACTACGCGTCGGGCGGGCCCGGCAGCCTGGTGCAGACCGCGATGGAGCTGTTCCGTGAGCGTATCGGCAAGCCGAAGATGAGCCACGTGCCCTACAAGGGCAGCAGCCCGGCGATGACCGACCTGATTGCCGGGCGCGTGCCCGCCATGTTCGATGCGTCGTCGGTGGTCGCGCCCTTCCTCAAGTCCGGCCAGCTCAAGGCCCTGATGGTCACCGGCCCCAAGCGGGTGCCTGCGTTCCCCGATGTGCCCACGGCGGCCGAAGCCGGCATCAAGGACTTCCAGATCATCTCCTTCATCGGCTTGTACGGCCCGCCGGGCTTGAACGCCGACATCGTGAAGAAGGTGAACACGGCGATGAACAGCGCCCTCAAGGAGCCCAATGTCCAGAAGACCATCGCGGAGCGCGGCGACGATGCGGGCGGCGGCACGCCCGAGCAGCTCGCCGCGCTGACGCGCGACTACTACAAGCTGCTGGGCGAGGTCGTCAGGAACAACGACATCCGCGCCGAGTAGAAGATCGCGTTGCGTCGAACCGGAGCTACTCCGAAATCTTCCCGAGCATCCCCCCGATCAGCACCACGGCGTCCATCGGCTGGGCCACAGGCCGCCGTCGRCCTCCGCGGCTTCAATCTCGCGCAGGCTGACGAGTGCGTCGTGCAACTGGGCGACCTCGGCTGCTGGCAGCAAGGCGGTGCTGGAGGGAATGCGGGCGAGGGCGTAGCCCAGGTCCTGGCCAAGCCGGCGTCGTGCTTCGCGGGTCTGGGCAGACAAGACCGAGTCGATGGGCGGTGCGTGCGCGGCGTCCAGCGAGAGCACGTCGTCGAACCAGGTGTGCTTCTCCTCGCCGGAGATGACCAGTTCGGCCAAGTTCTGCGCGCGCATCTGCACCCCGTCGACTTCCACGTCCGAAAGCTGGGCCATCGCGATGGCGTCCACCCTGCGGTCGATGGTCGCAAGTTCCTCGTGTGCGCGGTCGATGCCGCTACGCTCGGTGCGAATCTGTTCGTTCACCACCTCGGGGTTGAGCTGCGAGACGTTATGGATGATGGCCTCGATGGAGCGCCGACCGCTTGCTCGGGGAGGCGCCGGGCACTGAACACAACATTGCGTGGTCCGAGCTGCCATAGTGCAGGTTCGGTTGACGCCGTCAGAAGGAACTTCCTCATGGCAACGCCATCCATCCGCTACGTCGAGTCCGCATCAGCCGGCTGGAAGTGTCCTTCGGGATTCCACATCGTCACTTACGCGGAGGATGGCTTCGCGCCTCYGAGCATCTACGGCGAGGAGCAAGGGCTGACGAAAGCTGAGTTGGTGGCCTTCTCTGGGCAGGTGAACTCCTGCGACGAGGCGGGAAGCCTCCACCCCTTGGCGCCAATTAGTGCCATCCCGCGCCAGGCAGTCCGAAGCGCATCCCATGCAAACCAGATTCCACGGTACCTGGTGGACTTCTTCCGCGCGAACAAGACGACAATCCATGCGCAGAAGGTTGTCTTCGACTTTCGTACGCCGCAGGTCCCTGGTGCTGTTCTTCGATACCTTGAGCAGGCTCTGCGCGATTGCGAAGAGGCAGGACCTCTGGAAGAGGTTGTTGTCGTTCGCTGAAACGGCGCGGTATCTAGCCGGTCTGGCGCCCGCCACGCACGCATACCGGTCGAGCGTTGCACCAGCCCGACACGGCGTTGCTGACCTCGACCACGGATACGCATTCAGCCCTCGACGAGGAAACTTGGCAGCAGCTTGGCAGCGCCCTGCAGGAGCTGGAACTCATCATCAGAGAGCGGCAGGGATGTCATGTCGAAATGGCTCAGCGTGCCCCACAGCTCGCCGGCATTGTTCAACAGAGGGACGCTGTGATACGAGACCACCACGCCCTGATAAGGGTGGCCTTCGAGCCTTGGGTCGGCCGATGAATCGTCAGTCCGGAACGAACTGTCCCGATGAACGAATTGACAGAAGCTCTGGTCGAAGGGCACTGCCGCAAGGTACTCGGGCCGCATCTTCCCCGCCTTGTCGTGCAGTAGGACGTTGCGCAGCATGGGTCCGGCGAAGCGGTAGACCGAGCTGTACCGGTGCGGGACGCCTTCGTTCAGGTAGGCAAGTGCCGTAGCCAGACCGCTGTCATGCAGAACGGCTGAGAACGTCTTCAAATTGCGGGGCAACATCATCCCTCGATTGTCGCGTTGCTCGCGGGGGCGGAAATGGTGGATACCCCGCAGTCCAGGTGTCGCTGGCGATTAGCGGCACGGAAGCCGCCGGCACTCAGCGACGATACGGGTTGTATGGGCGGCGGTCGTAGCGGTCAGGCACGCCGTCGCGGTCAC
>NZ_JBFUIU010000532.1:0-6270 GCF_056401695.1 Variovorax sp. P4_D9 | reverse complement strand
ACCCTGTACGGATGGGCCGCCCCGACGGTGGCGCAGGCCTGCGAGCGGGCGCGCAGCCTGAGCCATCGGCTCGATCGGCCCGACAGGCTCTACGAGCCGATCTGGGGCCTGTGGACCAACCTGTTCGTCGGCGGCCAGTTGGATCGCGCCCTCGAGACCGCGAACGAGGCGCTGTCGATGGCGCTCGCGAGCGGCGTGCCGATGCTCGAAGTGACAGGCCGGCATGCGGTCTCCTACACCCGCTATTACCGGGGGGAGTGGGCCGAATGCATCGAGCATGCCCAGGCCGGCATCGCGCTCTATGCGCTGGACCAGGAAAGAGCGCTCACCAACACCTTCCAGATCAGTTCCACCGTCAACCTGGTGGCGGGGCTGGCCAGCAGCCTGTGGATGATGGGCCACCAGGACCGGGGCCTGGCGGAGCTCGACCGCATGATCGCGATGGCGCGCGAGTTGGACCATCCTTCGGCGCTGAGCAATGCGCTCGGCGTCGCCTGCTACATGCTGACCTTCCACCACGACCCGCCGCGGATGCTCGGCCATGCCTCGGAAGTGAAGAGCTTCGCCCGCGCGGAAGGATGGGAGCTCTGGTACGCCGTCGGAGTGATGAGCAGCGGCTGGGCGCGCCTGCGCCTGGGCGACCGGGCCGATGGCCTGAGGGAGTTGTTCGAAGGCGTCGCTCTGTTCCGGGCCACGCGCTCGGACCTCATGGGGCCGACCGTCGCGGTGATCCACGCGGAAGGGCTTCGCGCGGCCGGCCGCGACGGCGAGGCGCTCGAGATGCTGGCCGCCACCGCCGAGACCGCTCAGCGGGGCCACGTCGGTGTGCTGCTGCCGGACGTCCACCGGCTGATAGGCGAGATCCATCTGCAGGCTGGGGCCCTGGCGCAGGCCGAGGCCGCCTTCGAACTGGCCCTGGAGACGGCGCGCTCGCAGCGTGCCCTGTCGCTGGAACTGCGGGCGGCGGTGTCCTGCCATGCCCTGTTGGAGAAGACCGGGCGGAGAGCCGAAGGCGTGGCGCTGGTGCGGCAGTGCTACGAGCGATTCACCGACAGTTTCGATCAGCCCGAGCTGCGCGCGGCTCGAGCGCTGCTCGAAGGCGGCGACCGCTGACATGAGTGCAACGCCGGGTCCGGTGGCTTTCGACACCTTGAGCCCGGAGGTGGCGGCTGGCACGCCGCTCGATGTCTGGTGGCAGCTGTCGCCCGCGCACCCGAGCCATCGGCTGGAGGTCGGGCGGCGCGTCAACGGCGTGCAGAAGACCCCGATTCGGGCGTGGCCCGACAGCCAGCGCTCCGACGCCGGCTCGCAGCGCTTCCGCGCGCTGCTGCCGCCCTGCGAAGTCGGCGACACGGTGGAGTACACGCCCGTGCTGTCCCGCGCCGGCCTGGTGGTCGCCGAGCTTCCGGTTCGCCGGCTGCGCGGTGTGCCGCGGCCCGCTGACTCCGGCGATGCCGTGCCGGCGCCCGCGTCCGCCACCGGCACGGCGCCGCGCTACGACTGGGGCGCGGACTTCCTGGGGGCCTTCACGGTCCAACTCGCGAAACCGCCCGAATCGTTCGGGCCGGCGCCGGACGGGCTGCACATCACCTTCTACATCGCCTCCGGTGAGATCCATGGCCCGCGGATCAACGCCCGCATCCGGGGCGAGGGCGGCGACTGGATGCTGGTGCGCCGCGACGGCGTGGGTGTTGCCGACGTCCGCATCACCTACGAAACCGACGACGGCGCACTGCTGCTGTCGCGCTACTACGGCATCTTCGACCTCGGACCCGGCGGCTACGAGCGCGCCCTGCGCAACGAATACGACCCGCTGCCCCCGCTGGTCCTGGCGCCGCAGTTCGTCACCTCGCACCCCGATTGGCTGTGGCTGAACCGGCTGCAGTGCCTCGCGGTCGGCCGGGTCACGATGGCCGACCTGCTGGTCCGCTTCGATCTCTATGCAATTCGGGTCGGGCAGCCGCTGCCGTCCTCGGGGCTGCCGCGCGCACCCGACGGCGCCTCCTGATTTAAACCGGTTCTCGAGGGCAACAAACAAGGAGTTGACATGGCGGATAACAACCAGCAGGTTCCATGGACCGACGAGCAGTGGGCTCGGGTGCGCAAGACGATCCAGGACGAGGCGGCTCGGGCTCGCGTCGGCGCGAGTTTCCTGCCCCTGGTCGGGCCGCTGCCGGGCAGCGCCGACTATGTGACGGCCGACACCATCAGTTACGTGGACAGCAAGGGGACACCCAAGCTGCAGATCGAGGACAAGACGACGGTCCAGCTGCCGACGCTGCAGGTACGCGTGTTCCTGCGCGGCGCGCAGATGGCGGATCCGGACATGGACAGCGCATTGCAGCTGTTCCGGCGGGCGGCAAATATCCTGGCGCGGCTGGAGGACAACATCGTGTTCGGCGGCCTCGCCGGCCCGGGCGAATTGCCTCCGACGGCGTCGGCGGTGGCGCAAGTGCTAGGCGGCGAGCTGACCAAGGGCCTGCTGCAGGCAAATCCTCCGGACGAAGCGCATTTCGTCGGCCCGAGAGGCAACCAGGACCGACTGGTGCCCGCCGTATCGGCCTGCATCAGCCAGCTCGAGGCGGACGGCCACTTCGGACCTTTTGCGGTGGTGTTCGGGCATGGTTTCTTCACCGAGGTCCAGACACCCGATCCCGGGTCCCTGGTGCTGCCGCAGGATCGCATCATTCCGTTCCTCGGCGGCGGGCCGCTGCTGCGCACGTCGACGCTGCCCGCGGAGTCCGGCGTCGTGGTGGCGTTGGGGGCCGCTCCGGTCGAGCTCGTCGTCGCCACCGACGTCTCGCTCAACTTCCTGCAGGTCACCGACGAGCCCCAGTTCGTCTTCCGCGTCTACGAGAAGATCCTGCTGCGCATCAAGGAGCCCAAGGCGGTCAAGGTGATCCGAGTCAAGGACAACAAGGCGTACGAACCGGGAAAGGTCGGGCAACCGAAAGCAGACCCGGGCGACAAGAACAAAGCCTGAGATGAAGCCTGAAAGGGTCGTCATCCTCGGCGGTGGCGTGGCCGGCATGAGCGCCGCGCACGAGCTGATCGAGCGCGGGTTCGAAGTGGTCGTGCTCGAGCGCCGCGACATCGCGGGCGGCAAGGCGCGCAGCATTCCGGTGAGCGACAACGACGACGGCGGCGCCGGCCACGAGCTGGCCGACCGCGGCGTGGCCGACATCGAGCACCGCCTGCCCGGCGAGCACGGCTTCCGCTTCTTTCCGGGCTTCTACAAGCACGTGGTCGACACCATGCGGCGCATCCCGTCCTACGACGGACGCCCGGTGGCGGACCATCTGGTGGCGACCACGCGCGTCGGCTTCACGCAGTACGACCAACCAACCTTCGAGGTGCCGGCCAACTTTCCGCAGACGCCGGGCGATGCCGGAACGGTGCTGCGCGACATCCTGCTCGCCTTTGGTCCGATCACCGGGCTCACGCCCGACGACCTGGCCTTCTTCGGCTCGCGGATCTGGCAGATCATGACCTCGTGCGAGCAGCGCCGGCTCGACGAATACGAGGGCATCAGCTGGTGGGATTTCATTGGTGCGGAGCAACGCTCGACGGCCTACAAGAAGTTTCTCGGCGATGGCATCACGCGTTCGCTCGTGGCGGCCAAGGCGCGGCGAGCCAGCGCGCGGACCATCGGCGACATCTTCACGCAGTTGATGCTGACGATCGTCAACCCGACGGGCGGATCGACCGACCGGGTGCTGGACGGCCCGACCAACCTGATCTGGATCGACCCCTGGCTCAGCTGGCTGCAGTCGCGCGGCGTGCAATACCACTTCAATGCCGAGGTCGAGCAGATCCTCTGCGCGGGCGACAAGGTGAGCGGCATCGTGGTGATGGAGAAGGGCGTTCGCACCGTCGTGCACGGCGACCACTACATCGCCGCCGTGCCGCTGGAACGCATGGCCTTGCTGGTGAACGACGACCTGCTCGCCGCCGACGCCTCGCTCGCCAACCTGCGAACGCTGGCGCCGAACGTCGAATGGATGAATGGCGTGCAGTACTACCTGTACCGCGACGTGCCCGAGGTGCATGGCCACGTGATCCACATCGACAGCGAGTGGGCGTTGACCAGCATTTCCCAGTTCCCGTTCTGGCGCAGCGTGGTGCCGACGATGCTCGCCTGCGGCCACGTCAAGGACATCATCTCGGTCGATGTCTCCGACTGGACCGCACCGGGGCCGGACGGGCGGCCTGCGATGCAGTGCTCGCGCGAAGAAGTGGCCCGCGAGACCTGGCGCCAGTTGAAGCGCTCGCTCAACACCGAGCGGGAGATCCTGCGCGATGAAGACCTGCATTCCTGGTTCCTCGATTCGGACACCGCGCCCGATCCCACGCGCCCGGGCTTTCTCGCCAACGCCGAACCGCTGCTCGTGAACCTGGTCGATACCTGGGCCCTGCGGCCCAACGCCGCCACCGGCCTGTCGAACCTGTTCCTGGCCTCCGACTACGTGCGCACGCACACCGATCTGGCGACGATGGAGGGGGCCAACGAGGCGGCGCGGCGGGCGGTCAATTCGCTGCTCGATGCGGTGGCCTTCGCCGGGCCGCGCTGCGAGGTCTGGCCGCTGCAGGAAGTGGAAGTGCTGACGCCCTGGCGGCTGCACGATGCCGCACGCCACCGGGCCGGGCTGCCCTGGGATGCCTCGCTCACGCAAGTGGCCTTGCAGGCGCTGCGCGCGGCGTCGCCGCTGCTCGACCAGGTGCGCCCGCTGATGGCGGCGATGACGCCGTTCGCGACGCCGGTGGCCGATGCGCTCGATGCCGCCGACCTGGGGGTACAGGGATCCGGCGCTGCCCTCGGTGCCGATCCGGCGGTCCGGAAGGGGTCCGCCTACGTGCCGGCGCCGCTTGAAAACGCATTGCGGGTTACCGACCGCGTGCCCGGCATCGGCGATATCACGGGCCCGGGCGGCTTCGTCGAACGGCTGGCCTGGTACCGCGGCCTGATCACCGAGACGCTCGAGTCCGGCGTGCCCGACTGGGAGCCGCAGACCCACCTGTACGCGCTGGTGAAGGATTTCATGTCGCGCTCTGGCAAGGGCCTGCGGCCGGCCCTGTGCATCGCCACCACGCGTGCATTGGGCGGGCGTGCCGAGCATGCGCTGCCCGCCGCCGCCGGTATCGAGATGCTGCACAACGCCTTTCTCGTCCACGACGACATCGAGGACGGCAGCGAGTCCCGGCGGGGCGTGCCCACCATGCACCGCCGGGCCGGCATTCCGCTGGCCGTCAACACCGGCGACGCGATGAACGCGCTGGCGATGCGGCTGATGCGCCGCAGCGGTGAGTTCGTGGGTCCGGCCGGCGCCTTGCGCATCCTGGGCGAAATCGACCACATGCTGATGGAAACGCTCGAGGGCCAGGCAATGGAACTCGGCTGGGTGCGCGACAACAACCTCACCGTCGGCACCGACGACTATCTGCGCCTGGCGCTAAAGAAGACCGCCTGGTACAGCTTCATCCATCCGTTGCGGATCGGTGCGCTGGTGGCCGACCCCGAGGATCCGAAGCTCGACCGCTTCGACCGCTTCGGCTATCTGCTCGGCCTGGCCTTCCAGATCACGGACGACGTGCTCAACCTGAGCGGCGACGAGGCGCGCTACGGCAAAGAGATCGACGGCGACCTGTGGGAGGGCAAGCGCACGCTGGTGCTGACGCATGCGTTGTCGCGCGCCAGCCGGACTGAGCGCGACTGGATGAGCGGTTTTCTGGCCCGCCCGCGCGAGCGCCGGCTGCCGCGCGAGGTGCTTCGGCTGCACGACATCGTGGCGGGGACGGGCAGCATCGAATGGGCGAGGCAATCCGCAGTCGCGCTGGCCGACGCCGCGGCGAAGGAGTTCGATGTGTCGGCCTTTGCGGGCGTCCCGCCGGGTCCCGACCTGGACTGGCTGCGTGCCAGCATCGGCTACCTGGTGCAGCGCGATTCGTAACGCCGGCTTTTTTTCGGATCAGTGGGCATCCGCCAACGCCTCGACGACGGCGAAGTCGCCGGGCGCGAGCAGCACGGGGATGTGGGGTGCAGCCGAATAGCGGGCCAGCGCCCTGGCCTCGATCAGGCCGAAGTGCGCCTGGCAGGCGCGGAGCAGGCTGATTTCGTCGGCGCCGGCGCCAAAGTGCTGGTGCAGCGCACAGTCGGAGATGCGGGCCATGATGCGAGGTCCATCGAAACCGTCAGGATAGATCGCGAACCTGACGCTGTCCGTGTCGGGACAATGGATAGCTTCGCAGTTCATGTCGTGCTCCTTTTTGCTT
>NZ_JBFUIU010000531.1:0-6279 GCF_056401695.1 Variovorax sp. P4_D9 | reverse complement strand
GAACAACTGGAAGGCCGGCAGCAAGGCCTGAAGCTCGGCCGGCTGGTCGCCCGGCTGGCCCGGCATGCCGTCGAAGCCCGAGGCGATCTCCTGCAGGCACAGGACGTCGAAGTCGGCCATCGCGCGCGCTCCGTCGACGATGCGCCGGGGGCTGACGACGCCGTCGACGCCGCAGCACCATTGGGTGTTCCAGGTCACGAGTTTCATTTGATGCCGGCCCTCATGAAGCTCTGCACGAACTGTCGCTGAAAGAGCAGGAAGGCGATCAGCAACGGCGCCGAGGTCATCAACGTGGCGGCCGTAATGACCGACCAGTCGACGCCCTGGTCGACCGAGGAGAACACCTGCAGCCCCACCGTCAGCGGCCGTGCGTTGACGCTGTTGGTGATGATCAGCGGCCAGAGGAAATTATTCCAGTGGAAGCTCACCGACACCAGCGCAAAGGCGGTGTAGACCGGCCGGGCGAGCGGCACGTAGACACGCCACAGCGTCTGCATTGCGCTCGCGCCCTCGACCCGCGCCGCCTCGTCGAGCTCCTTCGGGATGCCCATGAAAGTCTGGCGCAGCAGGAAGATCGCGAAGGCCGAGGCGAAGTAGGGCAGGCCGATGGCCAGCAGCGTGTCGACCAGGCCGAGCCTCGCCATGGTCCTGTAGTTCTCGACCAGCAGGATGTCCGGCATGATCATCAGCTGCACCAGCACCAGGGCGAATGCGATGCCTCGGCCCTTGAACTCGTAGCGCGCGAAGGCATAGGCCGCGAGCGTGCCGAGCACCAGCTGCACCACCAGCACCATCGCGACCAGCAGCGTGGTGTTGAGGAAATAGCGCGCGAAGGGCGCGGCTTCCCAGGCGCGGCRGAAGTTGTCCAGCGTGAGCGGCGCCGCCAGCGCGAAGCGCGTCGAGTACTCGGCCGGATGGAAGGCGGTCCACACTGCGTAGGCCAGCGGCAGGATCCACAGCAGCGCTAACAGCCAGGCGGCCAGCGTGTCGAGTAGCGTGGGTTCGTTGTAGGCCAGGCGCTGAGCGGGCGCACTCATTTGTAGTGCACCTTCTTGTCGAGCACGAAGAACTGGAACAGCGCGAGTCCCGCCAGCACCACCACCAGCACCACCGTGATCGCCGAGGCGTAGGCCGTGTCCCAGAAGCTGAATCCCACCTCGTACAAGTGGTAGAGCAGCAGGATCGACGCGTTGTCGGGCCCGCCGCGGGTCAGCACGAACAGGTGGTCGACCATCCGGAAGGCATTGATGAAGGCGTTGACCAGCACGAACAGCGTGGTCGGCATCAGGAGCGGCCACTGCACACGGCGAAAGAAGTACCAGCGCGAGGCGCCCTCGATGGCGGCGGCCTCGCGGAGGCTCGGATTGAGCGTCTGCAGCGCCGCCAGGTAGAAAATCATGAAGAAGCCGGCTTCCTTCCAGATCGCCACCAGAGTCACGGCGCCGAGCGCGGTCGATGGGCTGCCGAGCCAGTTGTGCGAGGGCAGCCCCAGCGCCCCGGTGATCTGCTCGAGCAGGCCGTACTGCGGCGTGTAGAAGAAGAGCCAGATGTTGGCCACCGCGATCATCGGCAGCACCGTCGGCGTGAAATAGGCCATGCGCAGGAAGGCGCGGCCGGCGATCCGCTCGTTGACCCACAGGGCCATCACCAGCGCCAGCGCGATCGACAGTGGAATGGTGGCACCGGCGAACCAGAGGTTGTTGCGCACCGCCTTCCAGAACACCGGGTCGCCGGTCATGACCTGGTAGCTCTCGAGCCCGACCCAGACGCCGGCGCGGCTGCCCTTGGGCGTCGAATAGAAGCTGTCGACCAGCGTCGACACCGCCGGCCAGTACGTGAACGCGACCAGCAGCACCAGCGCCGGCAACAGCAGCAGCCACGCATGCACCGCGTGGCGCACTGCGCTGCCGCCGGCGGCGATGCCGTGTCGGCTCATCGGTTGGCGCCGTGCCTCACTTGAACGAACGCAGGATGCGGTCGGCCTCGCGCTGCGCATCCTGCATGGCTTGCGCCGGCGCCTTGCCGCCGGTCAGGGCGGCCTGCAGGCCGTCGTTGAGCGCCTTGGTCACGCGCTGGTTGTCATGGGTGGAGAACTCGGCCACCGACACCGGCAACTGGTCGCGCGCCACCAGAGCCTGCGGGAAGTCGCGGCCGTACTTGCGCAGCGTGTCGGTCTCGTAGGCGGCCGGCGAGACCGCCACATAGYCGGTGTCCATGCTCCACTGCGCGGCACGCTCGGGCTGGGTGATCCACTTGATGAACTTGAAGGCCGCCTCCTGCTGTGCCGGCGTCGACTTCTTGAACAGGTAGAAGTTGCCGCCGCCGGTCGGCGAGCCCTTGCGCCGGTTGCCCGGGATCATCCCGACGCCGAAGTCGAACTTGGCGTTGGCCTTGATGTTGGTCAGGTTGCCGGTGGTGGTGTAGATGATCGCCGCCTTCTTCTCGAAGAAGTCCTTCGGCGTGGTGCCCCACTCGACCACGCCGGGCGGATGGATGCCGGCCTTGCCGAGATCGACCCAGTACTGCAGCGCCGCGATCACCTTCGGGTCGTCGAACTTGACCTGGGTGCCGGCCTCGTTGGCCAGGATGGTGTCGTTGGGCGTGGTCAGTGTCTGGAACAGCCAGTAGGGGAAGCCGCTCGACGGGATCTGCACCCCCCATTGCGTAACCTTGCCGGAGCCGTCCTTCTTCGTCAGCTTGGTGGCGGCCGCCTTCAACTCGGCCCAGTTGGTCGGCGGCTTCTCGGGATCGAGGCCGGCTTCCTTGAACAGTTCCTTGTTCCAGTACATGACCACGGTCGAGCGCTGGAACGGAATGCCCCAGGTCTTTCCGCCGGTCTGACTGTTCATCATGAAGGCCTTGTAGAAGCCGTTGAGCCAGGCCTTGTCTTCCGCGCTCTTCACGAAGTCGTCGAACGGGACGATCGCTTCCTCGTCGATCAGCGTGAACATGTCGGTCGACAGCAGCACCGAAGTGACCGGCGGCGCGCCCGACTTGTGCGCGGTCAGGGCCTTGACGATGGTCTCCTGGTAGGTGCCGGCGTAGATCGGCGAGACCTTGACGCCCGGGTTCTCCTTCATGAATCCCGCCGCGAAACCATCGATGGTCTTGGCGATTGGGCCGCCGACGGCCACGGGGTAGTAGAACTGCAGGTCCACCGGTGCCTGGGCGTGCACCAGGCCGGTGCCGGTCGCGGCCAGCAGGGGCAGGCCCAGGCCCAGACCCCGGACGAAAGTCTTGCGTTTCATGGTCGTCGTTTCCTCGGGAGTGAAATCAATGATTGCGGCGGCCCGCGGCATCGAAGCCATGGCCATCCTCGGGGGCCCAGCGCAGGCCGACGCGGTCGCCTGGCTCGGCCTGCTGCCGGCCGTCGGTGCGCACCAGCAGGACCTGGCTTCCCACGGCGCAGCGCAGCACCAGGTCGGCACCCAGGTATTCCAGGCTCTGAACCGTGGCGGGGATGCCCGCGGGGTCCAGTGCGATCGCTTCGGGCCGCACGCCGAGGGTTGCGGACTCGAGGCCGGCGGCGACCTCGCTGCCGGCGATGCGGCCGCCCTCGAGTGCCACCAGGTTCATCGCTGGCGTGCCGATGAAGCGGGCCGCGAAGGTGGTCGCGGGGCGGGCATAAAGCTCGCGCGGCATGCCGGCCTGCTCGATGCGGCCGCGGTTCAGCAGCACCACCTGGTCGGCCATGCTCATGGCCTCGGTCTGGTCGTGCGTGACGTAGACCACGGTCAGGCCAAGCTGGCGCTGCAGGTCGCGCAGCTCGCGGCGCATATCCTGGCGCAGTTGGGCGTCGAGGTTCGACAGCGGCTCGTCCATCAGGCAGACCTTGGCCTGGGCCACCAGCGCCCGGCCCAGGGCCACGCGCTGCTGCTGGCCGCCGGAGAGCTGCCCGGGCTTGCGATCCAGCAGGGTGTCGAGGCCCAGCAGGGCCGCAGCCTCGCGCAGCCGGCGCGCGCTTTCGGCTGCCGGTGTCTTGCGCACCGACAAGCCGAAGCCGATGTTCTCGGCCACGCTCAGGTGCGGGAACAGGGCGTAGTTCTGGAACACCATGGCGATCCCGCGTTGGGCGGGCGGCAGCCGGGTGACGTCGCGGCCGTCGATCAGCACCCGGCCCGCGCTGGCGGTTTCCAGCCCGGCCAGGATCCGCAGGGTGGTGGACTTGCCGCAGCCGGAAGGTCCGAGTAGAACGCAGAAGCAGCCGGGCTCGATCCGGAGATTCACCGCGTGCAGGGCGGTGGCGTCGCCCCATGATTTGGCGATGTCGATCAGCTCGATGGAGGACATCGACTCAGTATATGGAGCGCTTGTGACACCCGGTTGCATTGAGGGGTCAGTGTTTTCCTCATCGGGCGGGCTGCAAAAACTTCGCTAAAGTGATCAACGCCTGTTCAGGCTCGCAAACACAAGGAATCTTCATGAGCAAAAAAGTCGCATACGTCACTGGGGGCATGGGGGGCATCGGAACGGCCATTTGCCAGCGCCTGGCCAAGGACGGGTTCACCGTCATCGCCGGCTGCGGCCCCACCCGCGATCACGTCAAATGGTTGGCGGAGCAGAAGGCCGAGGGCTACGAGTTCCATGCCTCGGTCGGAAACGTCGGCGACTGGCAGTCGACCGTCGAGGCCTTCACCAAGGCCAAGGCCGAGCACGGCACCGTCGACGTGCTGGTGAACAACGCGGGCATCACGCGTGACCGCATGTTCCTCAAGATGACGCCGGAAGACTGGAGCTCGGTGATCGAGACCAACCTCAACAGCATGTTCAACGTCACCAAGCAGGTGGTCGGCGACATGGTCGAGAAGGGCTGGGGCCGCATCATCAACATCAGTTCGGTCAACGGCGCCAAGGGCCAGGCGGGCCAAACCAACTACTCGGCCGCCAAGGCCGGCATGCACGGCTTCACGATGGCCCTGGCGCAGGAACTGGCGGCCAAGGGCGTGACCGTCAACACGGTCAGTCCGGGCTACATCGGCACCGACATGGTGAAGGCGATCCGCCAGGAAGTGCTCGACAAGATCATCGGCACCATCCCGGTCAAGCGCCTGGGCGAGCCGAGCGAGATCGCCTCTATCATCGCGTGGCTGGCGACGGACGAAGGTGGCTATTCCACCGGGGCCGATTTCTCGGTCAACGGTGGGCTTCACATGCACTGAGGAGCGCCCCGGGCAAGACCACGAGGAAACCCGCTACGGCGGGTTTTTTCATTTGCGCGAAGCCTTCGTCGGCCTCTGTCTCCCAATCAAACACATCACAACCAGGAGATCCCCGCATGACTCCCTCACCGACGCCGGACGTGCCGGCAAAGAAGCTCCCGCTCTACCGGTCGCTGTACGTTCAGGTCATCACCGCCGTGATCATCGGCGTGCTGCTCGGGCACTTCTATCCCTCGGTCGGCGAGACCATGAAGCCGCTCGGCGACGGCTTCATCAAGCTGATCAAGATGATGATCGCGCCGATCATCTTCTGCACCGTGGTGGTCGGCATCGCGGGCATGGAGGACATGAAGAAGGTCGGCAAGACCGGCGGCCTGGCGCTGCTGTACTTCGAAATCGTTAGCAGCATCGCGCTGGTGGTCGGGCTGGTGCTGGTCAATCTGTTCCAGCCGGGCGCCGGCATGAACATCGACCCGGCCTCGCTCGACACCCGGGCGCTGGCGGCCTACACCGGCCCGGGCAAGATGGAGGGCACGGTCGACTTCCTGCTGCACGTCATTCCCAACACCCTGGTCGACGCCTTCGCCAAGGGCGAGATCCTGCAGGTGCTGCTGATCGCGGTGCTGTTCGGCTTTGCGTTGCATCGCTTCGGCGGCCGCGGCACGCTGATCTTCGACTTCATCGAGAAGGGCTCGCACGTGCTGTTCGTGATCGTCAACTACATCATGAAGCTGGCGCCCATCGGCGCCTTCGGCGCCATGGCCTTCACGATCGGCAAATACGGCATCGGCTCGCTGTTCTCGCTCGGCAAGCTGATGGGCACCTTCTACCTGACTTGCCTGCTGTTCATCTTCGTGGTTCTCGGCACGATCGCCCGGCTGCACGGCTTCAGCATCTGGAAGTTCATCAAGTACATCAAGGAAGAGCTGCTGATTGTTCTGGGCACCTCGTCCTCCGAATCGGTGCTGCCGCGCATGATGGAGAAGATGGAGAACCTGGGCGCCAACAAGACGACCGTCGGCCTGGTGATCCCGACCGGCTATTCGTTCAATCTCGACGGCACCTCGATCTATTTGACGATGGCGGCAGTTTTCATTGCGCAGGCCACCAACACGCCGAT
>NZ_JBFUIU010000530.1:0-6291 GCF_056401695.1 Variovorax sp. P4_D9 | reverse complement strand
CAGTTCCACCACGGCGCCGCCCGGCCAGCGCACTTCCAGCTTGTTGCCGCGCTCCAGGTCGTGATGCATCGCGCGTATCGATCCGATCGGCTAGCAAAACGTCGTGGTCGTCGATCCGTTCGCCCGCGCGGTTCGCTCCGGCCGCGGACTGCTACACCGATGACTTCAGCTCACCGACCATCCACTCGATGAAAACCTTCGTGCGCGACGGCAGCAGCCGCGCGCTGGGGTAGGTCAGGCTGACTGGCCAGGGCTCGACCTCGTAGTCGCCGAGCACGATGCGCAGGCGCTTGGCTGCCAACAACGGCGCCGCCTGGTACGACAGGAAGCGGCCGAAGCCCAGGCCGGCCGCGCAGGCCTCGAGCATCGGCGCGGCCAAGTTGCACTCGAGCGGGCCTTGCACGGCGACCGTGAAGGCGCGCCCCGCCTCGCGAAACACCCAGTGGACGCCATCGGTGGCGGTGAACCGCAGACACGGCAGCTTCGCCAGTTCGCGCGGATGCTTCGGCGTGCCGAGGCGGCGCAATAGTGCGGAGCTGGCTACCACGACGCGACGGATGCGCCCAACGCCGCGCGCGACGACCGTCGAATCCTGCAATGGGCCGATGCGCACGCCGACATCGAGCCCCTCCTCGACGAGGTTGACCACGCGATCGAGCAACACGAGGTTGATTCGCATCCTCGGGTAGCGCTGCACGAAGCGCGTGACCGCCGGTGCCACGTGGTACTGGCCGAACAGCACCGGCGGGGTCACGCTCAACGTGCCGCTAGGTTCGGCCTGCTGCGCGCCGAGCGAACGGTCGGCGTCATCCAGGGCGGCAAGGATAAGCCGCGCGCGCTCCAGGTATTGGCGGCCGTCCCGACGTTTTGTCATGAAGGGGCCCGGCGCTCAACTCGATCGCCTGACCCGTCCGGTGTCAAGGGGCGAAAACAGAGAACCGGCTCTGGATCTCGGCCAGTAGCTTGCTGGCTGCGATGGCCAGCGGGCGCCCGTGGCGTACGATCAGCCGGACCTGCGCCGTTCTGCAAAGAGGATCGGCAAGATTCAGTGCGACGAGTTCCCCGGATTCGATCTCCGCCGATGCCGCCATGCCGGCGCCGACGAAGGTCACGCCGTTGGTCGACTTCACGAATCTCTTGAGGCTCATCACAGAGTTGCTTCGGAACGACGGATGCAGCTTTATGTGCTCCGCGTACTCGAGCAGTTCGACGAGTCGCTCGACGCCATAGCCGGGCGGCATGAGTGCGATCGGGAATCCGACGAGTTGCTTGAGGCGCAGCGATCCTGCGAGCCGGGTGAGCGGGTGGCCCGCCCGAACGAGCACCTGGGTTGGAGCGGCCGCGGTCGCGACAAACTGCAGCAGCGGATCGGGCTGAGGGTTGTAGGCGAGTCCGATGTGYGCCGAATCGTCTGCCAGCGCCCCAATCAGTTCGTTCACGGGCAATGCATCCAACTCGATCGAGAGCTTCGGATAGGCCTCGCAGAACGGAGCGATGATCTGCGTCACCAGGCCATCCACGAAGCCTTCGCTGGCGACGACGCGAACCGTCCCGACTTCCATCGAATCGATCGCCTGGAGCCGCTCGATCAGCCGCTCTTGGTGTGCCTGGCAGCCTCGCCAGTACTCGAGCAAATGGTATGCGTTATCGGTCGGCACGACGCCGCGGGCCTGTCGCTCGAAAAGCGAGAACCCCACCTCTTCCTCCAGCAGCGCGACCTGCCGGGTGATCACCGATGGTGCTGTGTTCAGCGCATCAGCGGCACCGCGCATGGATCCCCGCACCAGAACTTCCTGGAAGTACCTGAGTCGTTTCTGATTGATTTCGCGCACGGTTCAGGCCCTCGTGGATGTTGCCCTTTGGGCAACGATTCCTTAAGCAAATTGCTATTGCTCGAACGAATGCTACATCAAACAATCGCGTCACCCCCAACCTGCCGCCACGCGGCGCTGAACGAAAGAGGATGAAATGCGACGCAGAACCTTCAACGCCTTCGCCCGCCTGATTGCCATGAACGCCGCCTTGCTGGGCATCGCGACGTCGGCCGGGGCGGCTGGTGGGGCTGATCCATTTCCCTCGAAGCCAGTCACCATGCTCGTCGCGTTCCCGCCGGGCGGGCCTGCGGATGTCCTGGCTCGTGCGATGCAGCCCGCGATGGCCAAGGCCCTCGGGCAGCCCTTCATCATCGAGAACCTTCCGGGCKCGGGCGGTGCATTGGCGGCGCAGAGGCTGCTGAGTCGGCCGGCCGATGGCTACACGCTGATCATGGGGTCGCCCAACGAGGCGATCCTCGCGCCACTGTCCAACGCATCCGCGAAGTACAAGCCCGAGGAGTTGGCGGTGCTCGCACCGATCTCGACGCACCCGCTGGTGGTCATGGCGCGCAACGATCTTCCCTATTCTTCGCTCGAGCAGGTGATTGCCGCAGGCAAGAAGCCCGGCAGCCAGAGCCTCACGTTCGGTAGCCCGGGCCACGGCTCGATGTACCACATCGTCTCGGAGTACATCGCCCAAGCGACCGGTGCGAAGCTGCTCCATGTTCCTTACAAGGGCGCCACACCGATGATGCAGGACCTCGTCGGCCAGCAGATCGACATCACGATCCTTCCGAATCTCGGCGCATCCACGCAATTGCTCGAGACCCACAAGATCAAGGCGATCGATGTGCTGGACACGCAGCGCATGCCAACCTTGCCCGACGTTCCCGCCATCACCGAGGGCAAGCTCGCCCAGAAGAAGGAGCTCGTCTACGCCGTCTGGTTGGCTGTCATGACCAAGGAAGGCGTGCCGGCCGACCGCGCACAAGTGCTGCTCGCGGCCTCGCAGAAGGCCATCGAATCGCCCGAGATGACCAAGGCGCTCGCGTTGTCGGGCGTCGAGGCGATGAGGCCGCAATCGCTTGCCGTCTCGGCGAAGTTCTACGCCGACGAGACCGACAAGTTCAAGAAGATGGCGCGCTCCATACAGCTGACGCCTCAGTGAGCCGGCCACGCAGCCTCCCCCCATACCCAGTCCAGTCTTCCTAGAGAGCCCCATGAACATTCTCGTTGCCGGTTTCCAGCATGAAACCAACACCTTCGCACCCACTGTGGCCAGCTACGACAGCTTCGTCCGGGGCGAGGACTTTCCGGGCCTCGTGCGCGGCGAAGCTATGTTCGGACTGCTCAACGTCAATCTGCCCGCCAGCGGCTTCATCAACTTCGCGCGAGCACAGGGGCACAGCGTCACACCGGTCATCTGGGCGGGTGCGGGTGCCTCGGCTCATGTGACCACCCACGCCTACGAACTCATTGCCTCCGAGATCGTCGAGGCGGCCAGAACCGCAGCGTTCGATGCCATCTACCTGGATCTCCACGGCGCAATGGTTGCGCAGCACCTGGACGACGGCGAGGGCGAACTGCTGTCGCGCATCCGCGCCGTCACACGGCCCGACATGAAGATCGTGGTCTCCCTCGATTCGCACGCCAACGTTTCACGACAGATGCTCACGCTGGCGGATGGCGTCGTGGCCTATCGCACCTATCCGCACATCGACATGGYAGACACAGGTCGACGCGCCGGCGAGCTGCTGCTGGCGTTGATGCGAGCAGACCGGCCCGCTCACATCGCGATTCGGCGTGTGCCCTTTCTGATCCCCGTGAACAGCATGTCGACGATGATGCAACCCGCGCGCGGCATCTATGACCTGCTCGAAGAGCTCGAGCCAAAGGTGCTTTCCCTGTCTTTCGCCCCCGGCTTTCCAGCCGCGGACTTCCCAGAATGCGGACCGGTGATCTGGGGTTACGGCTTTGACGAAGCAGAAACCGAGCGCGCCCTGGACACCCTCTTCGATCGCGTCTGCAAGCCCGAGGATCAGTGGGCCATCGAATTCGAAGAGCCCGACGCCGCCGTGCAGCACGCAATGCACGTTGCGACGACCGTGCACCGGCCAGTGATCATCGCCGACACGCAGGACAACCCGGGGGTCGGCGGCGACTCAAATACGACTGGCATGCTGCGCGCGTTGCTGCGCCATGGTGCACAAGACGCCGCCATCGGTTTGATCTGCGATCCGTTGGCAGCGGCGGCGGCGCACGACGCAGGCGTGGGCGCGGCGATCACTATTGGACTGGGCGGTTGTCCGCAGATCGAAGGTGACCCGCCCCTTCAAGCGACATTCCAGGTGGAGGCACTCTCCGACGGCAAGTTCATCTACGGCGGCCCGATGATGAACGGAAAGGCCAGCGACCTCGGTCCGATGGCTCGCCTGCGCATCGGCGGTGTCAGCATCGCGGTGAGTTCGGCGAAGGCGCAGTTGCTCGACCGAAACATGTACCGAGCGGTCGGCATTGAACCTGAACGCATGAAGATCCTCGTCAACAAGAGTTCGGTGCATTTTCGAGCCGACTTCGCCGGCATCGCCGAAGAGATTCTTGTCGTACGCGTACCTGGTCCCTTCATAGCCGACCCTGCGGATCTGCCGTGGAAGAACCTGGGTGCCGGAATGCGGACAAAGCCGAATGGTCCAGCCTTTGCCGGTTCCGCGGACGTCTATTCCAGACTCGCCTTGCTTGGAATAGAACTGCCTCAGGCGGCTGCACCTGCCGCATCCTATGCCCGCTTCCAGCGATCCGGCGACATGGTGCACCTGTCAGGTCACCTCTCGCGCCAGCAGGGCCAGGTCCGTACCGGTCGGCTCGGCATGGACATGGCGACCGAAGATGGCAAGGCGGCTGCACGCGCCATCGCCGTCGATCTGCTGGGGACGTTGCATGCAGCTATCGGCGATCTGAATGAGGTAGCTCAGATCGTCAAACTGACTTGCATAGTGAATTCCTCTGAAAGCTTCACCGAGCAGCACTTCGTTGCGGACGGCGCCAGCGAACTGTTGACCGAGGTGTTCGGTCCGGAAAGAGGTGTTCATGCGCGTGCCGCCTTTGGGGTCGCACAGCTGCCCCTGGGCGCGTGCGTAGAGGTCGAACTCGTCGTTCAGGCACACGGCGCCTGAGCTTCCCGTCGGTGGCGACTCGGGGACTGTGCGGCCCTTCCACAGGACAAGCGAAATCTGCGAAGCGCATTGCTGCAAGTCACGCGCTTCCTCGAGGTCGCAGCCTTGACCGTCTCTGCCAGCGCTTGGACTTCCACTTGTACCTCCACGACGGCCTCCATCGTCTCCCCGCCTCCTCGACCGACATCCTCCTCAGGTGATCGCGCAGTTCATCGGCGCTGCGGAGAACACCGCTGAGCCGACGCCCGCGCGAACGCTCTATGTACGTCCGCCGAAAACCACTCAGGCGATGAAGGCGCGCACCTTGGCGCTCAGATCGCGCTCTACATTGCTGGAGCCTGGTGATCAACGTTTCTCGAAATCGCTGATCCATTGATCGAGAAAACCGCCGGCCTTTTGCCGCCTGTGGACTTGCAGCGGGTCCGAGGCCATTGCTCTCCCAGGCAGGACCTGCCTGTCATCCTGCGGAATCGATCCACCACGTCGACTGCCATGGTCATTTCCTATCACGCGACGGCCAAGGCTTCCAGGTGAAACGTAGTGTGTGAACTCTGCGCGCCGATACATACGCGTACGCCTTGTGCGCAGATGGAAAGGTTTCGCTTGAAGATGCGGTCGTTCCCCGATCCACATCTCAATACAGGAAATCACTATGACGCTTTCTCGCATCGCCATCGGCGCCGCACTTACCGCGCTCACCCTCGCGCAAGTCAACGCTGAGGAGTACCAGGGCGTACTGCGGAAACAATCGACGTTGAACCGCAATGACGTCCGCGCAGACGCCGTCGCGGCGGCGCATGGGCCCAACCCGTATGCAGAAGCCGCCCCGTCCGGCGTAGCAGCCTCTCCTTCATCGCCGCGTGATCGCGCAACGGTCCAGGCCGAGGCACGCGCGCGTTCCCACGCGCCCAACCAGAACCTGCGCGTTGAGGCATTCGCCGACAGCCGGATCCCGTCCTACTACCTCAGCCCCGATCGATCAGCTGGCCAAGCGCAAGCCAATCGCCACAACACCGCGACGCTTCGCTGAACCACGGCACCCCTCCACCCAAACGATCGAAATACCATGAACCTCCGCGCCAGTTCACTTCTCATCGCCGTGGGCCTCGCGGCCTCGTATGGCGCTCTCACTTTCGCCGCGCCTCCGCTCGGCGGCGACACTCCTGTCACCGCTCAGAATGAGGCCCCCGCCTTCCAGGGCATCGACACCTGGCTCAACTCGCCGCCGCTGAAGCTGAACGAGCTGCGTGGCAAGGTCGTCCTCGTCGACTTCTGGACCTATACCTGCATCAATTGCCTCAACC
>NZ_JBFUIU010000529.1:0-6297 GCF_056401695.1 Variovorax sp. P4_D9 | reverse complement strand
GCCTTGGACAGGCCGACTCGGCGCGGTAGGAAGTACATGCCGCCACCGTCGGGAATGATGCCCCGGTTGATGTACGACCAGGTGAAACTCGCGGCATCCGAAGCGATGATGAAGTCGCATGCCAGTGCCGTATCGGCCCCGAGTCCCGACGCGGCGCCATTGACGGCAGCGATGGTCGGCTTGGGCATGGTGTGCAGCAGCGACTGGGTGTGGTGGACGCGTTGCTGGCGGCTCCAGCCGTTGAAGCCGACTTCGCCGGCCGGTGCCTGCATCCGGCGCTCCATGCCGGCGACGTCCCCGCCCGCGCAGAACCCCTTGCCACGCCCCGTCAGGACCAATGCGCGGATCCCCTTGTCGTAGGTCACATGCTCAAGCGCGGCGATGAATTGCGTGCGCATGTCGTCGCTCATGGCGTTGCGCTTGTCGGGGCGGTTCAGCCACAGGGTCGCGATGCCGTCAGCGACTTCCAGTTCAATCAGTTTTTCAGTCATTTCGGGCTCCCATCATTCGCTGGTGATGTTGTTTTCCTTGACGACCTTGCGCCACCGCGCTTCTTCACCCTTGGCGTACTTGTCGAAGTCCGCCGGTGAACCACCGCTTATCACGAGGCCTTCGCCCTCCACGCGCTTCCGAAAGGACTCGGTCTGGACGGCCTTCTTGGCGGCTGCATTCAACTTGGCGATGACGTCTGCGGGTGTGCCCGCAGGGGCATAGAGGCCGTACCAGCTGTCGGCGACGTAACCCGGCACACCGCTCTCGGCGATGGTCGGAACCTTGGCTAGGGACGGCGTCGTCGATCTCGTCGCGGTAGTCACGGCAATCGCACGCAGCTTTCCACTTTCGAGGAACGTTCCCACCGCCGCCGCCGTAGCGAACATGACATCCACCTGGCCACCGAGCAGGTCCGTGATGGCGGGGCCAGCACCTCGGTAAGGAATGTGCGTGATGTTTGTCTTGGTCAGGTTCTTGAACAGCTCGCCAGCGAGATGCGCCGAAGTGCCAGCACCTTGCGATGCGAACGAGAGCTTGCCCGGATTGGCTTTGGCGGCGTCGATGAGATCCTTGACCGATTTGATCTGGCTGTCTTGCCGCACGACCAGCACGTTCGGCGAAACTCCGACGAGCATGACGGGGGCGAAAGCCTTCTCGTGGTTGTACGGCAGCTTGCTTTGAATGCTGGGATTCACCACGTGGGCCACCGTGGCCATCACCAGCGTGTAGCCGTCCGCAGGAGCCTTAGCAACGGCGTCGGTCCCGATGATCGTTCCCGCTCCCGGCTTGTTGTCGATGATGACTGGTTGCCCCAGCTCCTGGCCCATGGTKATGCCCATGGTGCGAGCGACCAGGTCGGTGCCGCCACCTGGAGCGAACGGAACCACGATCTTGACCGGCTTGTCCGGAAAGGCGGCATGAGCCGGTGTAGCGATGGCGATCGCCGTGAACGCGACCGAGAACAGAAGCGAAACGAACTTGCAGCGAGGCAAGGGCAGAAGTCTTTGCATGGAATGTCTCCGTGGATAAGAAGTACAGGGCGCATCGATGGCGGACTTGCTCTTCTCATCGAGTGCGCCTAGCTTAGGACTTGTAGTCGCTTCGCGCATCCCTGCATTTCCAGCTAATGGAATTGATAATGGTGATCTCGATGCTGAGGAACGCGACACAGACGATCCAGCTCCTCTTCGTGAGACGCGCATGCTCGAGCGACACCACATCGAGGTGAAAAAGCAATGGTCCAGACGGCGTGATTTCCAAACGGTGGAAATCTTGTGTACGCTTGGCCGCCGACGCCTTCAAGCCGAGTCCCATGTCAAGCAGACGCCTGCACTTCGAGGAGCCCACGCTGAATCGATCCCTTGAGCGGGGCATCGAGATACTTCGCGCGTTCAGGCCCGGCGCTGACCTGCTAGGAAACGGGGAGATTGCCGAGCGCACCGGACTATCACGGGCAACCGTCAGCCGCCTGTGCCAGACGTTGGTGGAGGTCGGGATGCTTGAGCATGATCGGATCCTGCGGGCCTACCGGCTTGCAGCACCTGTGCTGAGCCTTGCCCACGCGATGCGTGCCGGCTCTCCTGTGCTGAACGCCGTGGCGCCGCTGATGCAGAGCTTGGCGGAGAAGCTTCGCATCAACGTCGGCCTCGCGGTTCCCGACCGTGACGAAATGGTCTACCTGGAGTCGGTTCGCTACAACCGGCGTGTCTCGTTGCGGAACGTGGTCGCTGGGCAGCGAGTACCCATGGAGCTCACTTCCCTCGGCAGGGCTTACCTGGCAGTGGCCGATGAACCAAGGCGTCGGGACCTCATGGCGCAGTTTCGTGAGCGGCGCAAGGAAGGCTGGAGCCTGATCCGCGATGAGATCACCAGTGCGATTCGGAGCGTGGCCGAGCGCGGGTACTGCTCGGCCTCGTGGCAGCCGGAGGTCGTTGCCTTGGCCACCCCGGTCGTGGTTGAGGGCCGTCCGGTATATGTGCTCAATGTGAGCGTTGCGACGAAGGCCAGCATTGCCGAAACCGAAGCGATGCTCGGCGGCTCTCTACTCGAACTTTCTGCCAATGTAAAAGCCACGCTTGCCGCCTTGGAGGCGCGCCGAGTCTAAAGTGCGGCCACGGAATCGCTGGTGAACATGCCTCCAAAGTGCGCTTTCCCCAGGGGGTTCTAGAACTCGATCTTGATGTTGGCTTCCTTGACGGCAATGGCGGCCTTGGCACGCCCGCCTCCCACGGCGGAGGAAATGAGCAACCTGATCGAGTCCCGGGTGCGGGAGGAAGTGCTGTATCGCGAGGCCCTGGCGCTCGGACTCGACAAGGACGACACCATCGTCCGTCGCCAGCTCGCGCGCAAGATGGAGTTCCTGGCGGAGGACGTGTCGAAGCTCGAAGAGCCGAAGCCGGGCGAGCTTCGAAAATGGTACGACGAGCACAAGGCGCGTTTCGCGCTGCCGCCGAGCGCGTCGTTCCGCCACGTGTACTTCTCGCCCGATCGCCGCGGCGGGAGCGCGGCGCGGGACGCCGAGGCCACGCTCGGGCAACTCGCTGGTCAACCGATCGACGCGCCGCGTGCCGCCACCGCCGGCGACCCGTTCATGTTCCACTCGTATTACGGCGATCGCAGCTTCGACGTGGTGGCGAAGGAATTCGGGCCGCCGTTCGCCCGCGCTCTCGTTGCGGCGAAGCAAGGCGCGTGGACCGGACCGATCCAATCCGGCTACGGATGGCATCTCGTGTTCATCGATTCGGTCACGCCGGAGCGCATTCCCGAGTTCGACGAGATCGAGCCCGAGGTGAAGGCGGCCTGGAGCGAGGATCGCCGTGAAGAGACACGGGCGCGGATGTACAAGGACATGCGCGCGCGCTACGAAGTCGTGCTGCCGAAGGGGAACCCATGAGACGCTGGCTCATCGGCGTCGCCCTCGTCTGCATGAGCGCGGCGGTGACGGCGTGTCCTCTGTGTATCGGCGGAGGGGCGCGATCGCCGGCGGAAGATCTTGCCGACCTTTCGCGCGCCGTGCTGGCGATCCCCATTGCCGATGGCACGTCGTATCGCGTGTTCGACGCGGTTCCCGACTACGTCGCGCTCATGAAGTCGGGCGTTCGCCAGCAATACGCTTCGCGAGCGGCGATTGTCGCGTASCTTCGGCAAAGTCCCGGCGGCGTAGCAGGCATCGGCAACAAGTGAGACTGATCCTCGCCTTCGTCGTGACGCTGCTTGCGATGTCGAGTGCCGCGCTCGCGCACGACGCCCGCCCTGCCTATCTCGAAATCCGGCAGATGTCGGGCGACCGCTACGAGGTGCTGTGGCGCACGCCGCTGCTTTCCGGCATGCCTTTGCCGGTGGTCTTGAAGATGCCGGAATCGGTTCGCGATGTCACCGGGCCCAGTACGCAGGAGCTCTCCGATTCGATCGTCGAGCGCCGCATGATCGAGGCGCCCGGCGGCCTCGCCGGCCGTTGCRTCGAGTTTCCCGGCCTCTCGGGCACCATCGCCGATGTGCTCGTGCGCGTGCAATCGTCGGATGGCAACATCACGACGATGCTCGCGCGCCCGTCGCAGGCGTGGATGGAGATTCCCGCGTCGCCCGGCAGCGCGATCGAGATCGCCAGCGCGTTCGTCAGGCATGGCATCGAACACATTCTGCTGGGCTACGATCACCTGTTGTTCGTGCTCGCGTTGATGATCATCGTCCGCAGCACGCGCGCGCTGCTGTGGACAATTACCGCGTTCACGCTCGCGCATTCGCTCACGCTCGCGCTCGCGCTTGCGACCCTGGGCCTGGTTTATGTGCCGGGGCCGCCGGTGGAAGCGGCCATTGCCTTCTCCATTCTGCTGCTCGCCAGCGAGATCGTGCGCCTGCGGCGGGGCGAATCGAGCCTGACCGCACGCTGGCCATGGGTCGTCGCGTTCGCCTTCGGGCTGCTGCACGGCTTCGGGTTCGCCGGGGCGTTGTCGCAGATCGGCATGCCGCGCGCCGACATTCCGCTCGCGCTCTGCGCGTTCAATGTCGGCGTGGAACTCGGTCAGCTCGCCTTCATCGGTGCCGTGCTCGGTCTCGTTGCGAGCGTGCGTACGGCGCGCGTTACGCGCCCGATGACAGAGCGCGCCGTCCGCCTCGCTCCTTATGCGATCGGATCGCTCGCCGCGTTCTGGTTCATCGAACGGGTGGCCGCCTTCGCGACGTGACGCTCGCGGCACGGCATCCACCAGTGCACACCGATGGAGATCTCCGTCTAATAGCTGGGCAGCAAGTATCTGGGCCTGCGCAGCAATGAGTTCGGGAACGCCAACTGCGTGGCGCGTGGCAGGCAATTGGATCGCCTCAGGCGGCCTTCTGCTGCTCGGGTGGTCGTTCCCCTAGACCGGTTCCTTGTTTTGCCTAGCGCAGGGTCAGTGACCGCTTTCGAGCGTCGAATCAAGTGAGTTGCAAGGCGGCTTAGGGCCCGAACTCCCATTTCGATGGCGGACAGAGCGGACGTTCGACTCTTCGAAGGCAAAGGTCGCTAGAGGGCAAGTAGGGGGCTATGACTGCAATGCCTTGGGACCGGCCGCCCATACCGAGGTGTCCTCGGGCACTTGGATGACTGGAAACGGGCCCGACAGCGTACGTTCGCCGTCCAACCGAGAAGGACCGCAACCGCTGCATAGCTGCTGCACGACGGGCGTTGGTGGGGGGCAGGGTAGGGCCCATAGGAGCCGGAGGCAGCTTCCCCAGCGAGCGACCGTTCTACCTTGGAACTTGACCTTCTCCCACGCGGCGAGAAAGTCGGTGATGGCGACAGCGGTCATTCGCGCATGCCGACCCACAATCGCGGCAAGTTCGGGGCCGACGGCGGCATCCGATGGTCATGAACTGGTGCTGCCAACCCAGTACCGTCGGTCACGCGGTCATATTCATCGCTTCAAAGCGGTCATTATCTGGCCTGTTCAGCACATGTTGCCCCAGCTCTGGGGCGCGGCTGTGGGAGCATATTGCGGGGATCAGTATCGTTGCCGGAAAGGAAAAGCCGGAGTTCCGTGTCACTAACCTCGAGAAAAGATACCGACGTCGCCTGGTTCATATCGTCAATCCTGACGACAATCAACTTTCCCTGCTTTCCTGCTCGATTTCAGTAGTGTCCGGTCAAAAATCGAACAGAATCAACTGCTTAGCGGTGTCGGGTGGTTCGATTTGGGATCGATCGGGCTGCAAGGCGCATGAAACCTTGGTCAGGGAGGTTCGCGTATGACAGTCGCCGACATCGGGGCTCTTTGCTTTGGCGTGGTCGTGGGCTGGATCGTCTACCGAACGCTGCGGCGCCGAACGGACTCCTCGGCAGTGTCCGACGTCGCTACGGTCATAGGGGCGGTCGGGGGCGCGGCGGTCACCGCCGTTTTCAAGACCGAAACGCTGTTCGGGTTCTATTCGATCGGCTTGGCCGCAGGCTTCTTCGTCTACCTGATTGCGTCGTTGATCATCTCTGGCAGCAAAAAGGTCGACGAGTTCATGGGGTAGATGAGCGACGGATGGTGCCAGTCGATCAGGCGGGTTGTTCAAAGCTGGTCGGCAGCCGAGCCAGGCTCGAGCTGCGGCGACACGTAGATTGGGGGCGAGTCTTGGAATCAACAGAGGGTTGCTCTACCGGTAAACAGGAAGAGGACACACTGTTGCTTGGGCGAATAGATGACCTCTACCGGCGAACGCAGCAACTGTATGCGCAAGGTCTATACCGGCAAGCAATGGAGAATGCAAGCCGAATGCGAGACCTCGCAAGTCTGCACCTGGGCGAGACGCACCCGCTCGTCGCAGCAAGCCTTTCTCATCTGG
>NZ_JBFUIU010000528.1:0-6314 GCF_056401695.1 Variovorax sp. P4_D9 | reverse complement strand
GCATCCTCACGCGCCAATGCCTGAACCGCCGCCTCCCCAGCCAGCAACTTCTGCGGCGCGAAGTCGATGCTTGGCAAGCAGATCGAAACGCGCTGCACCGAACTATCGAGTGGAAATTCACTCGACAGGATGCAGATCACAAGCTCGGACGTCATTACGTTTCGAAACTTACGTGTTAATGTACTAGCGATGTCCGACTACGCAACCGACTTTGCCAGCACCGTGCGGAAGGGCGACGTGCTGATCGGCGGCCACAACTTTGGCTACGGCCACCCGCATTATCCCGCCATGCGCGCCATGCGGCATTTGGGAATCTCTTGCGTGATCGCGGAGTCGTTCTCGCCGGGATTCTTCCGGGGCGAGATGAGCATGGGCTTTCCGCTGGTCACTTGCGTCGGCATCCGCGCCGCGGTCACGCGAGGAGACGAGCTGGAAGTGAACTGGGACACCAGCGAAGTGAGCAACGTGCGCACTGGGAAGAAGTTGCCGCTGCAGCCCTTCTCCGCATCCGAGCGCGGCATGCTGGATGCGGGCGGCCTGATCCCCTATCTGAAAGCCCGAATAGCGGGAACGAACAACGCCAAGGCGCACGTCGGCTGACACGAGGGGTGCCTCGTGCACCCCGCGAACTTCTCTCAATCATCTGTGCCGGGTCCCGCTCGGGCAAGGGCACGCTTTTCTGGAGAAACGAGATGACTTCAAACCGCCAGGCGCTGCGCCAGCGCATCACCAACGGGCCCACCTTCTGGTTCGGCGGCGCACAGGACGCCTTGTCGGCCCTGCTCGTCGACCAATCGGACTTCGATGGCGTCTTCAGCACGGGCTTCGGCATTTCCGCCTCGCTGCTCGGCCAGCCCGACATGGAGCTCTACACGTTGAGCGAGAACGTGGCGACCGTCAATAGGATGGTCAATGTGGTGCGCAAACCCGTCTTTGCCGATGCCGACACCGGCTACGGCAACGTGCTGAACGTGGGGCGTACCGTGCGCGAATTCGAGAAGGCCGGTGTAGCCGCGCTTTCGCTGGAAGACCAGGTCAGCCCCAAACGCTGCCCGGCCGCGGCGACACAGTCGATCGTCGTGTCGATGGAGGCGGCGGTCACCCGCATCAAGGCCGCGGTGGACGCGCGCCAGGACGCGGATCTGCTCATCGTCGCGCGCACCGACGCGATGGATGCGGGCGAGGCCCTCGAGCGCGCGGCGCGCTATGCCGAAGCCGGCGCCGATTTGATCCAACCCATTTCTCGCACCTTCAACAGTTACGAGCAACTCGTCCAGCTGCGTGAGGCCTGCGGTCGCCGGCTATCGCTGCAGCTCATGGCAGGCACCTGGATGACGAAGCTGAGCCGAGCGCAGATCGAGGATGTCGCGGCCTTCGCCACCTACCCCATCGCCAGCCTTCTGAGCATCGTGCACGCGGTGCGCGGCAACCTTCAGGAGCTGGCGCGCCGCCGGTCCGGCGACTTCGACGATCTGCCCTCCGAGCAGACGACGATGGCGGCTTTCAAGGACATCATCGGCTGGCATGCCCTCGAGGAGCGACAGGCCCGCTATGAAGTCGGCGCGGGCGGCCACTGACACCGCTTCTCTTCCTCACAACCCTAAATATCCCTTTTCTTCTCCCCTGGAAAAATCAGGAGCAAATGTGCGTATTTTCAAACAGCTGGGCCACCTCGTAGTGGCTGTATCTATGACGCTGGGCTTCGGCGCAGCGATGGCACAAGGCAGCGCCTATCCGACGAAGCCGATCCGACTCGTGGTGCCATATCCGCCCGGCGGCGCCACCGATGTGGCAGCGCGCATGTTGGCCCCCCGCCTTCAGGAAGAGCTCGGCCAAACCATCGTGGTCGAGAACCGCCCCGGTGCCGGCGGGAACATCGCGATGAGTTCAGTGGCGCAAAGCAGCGCGGATGGCTACACCCTGGCGATGACGCTGACAGGCATGCTGTCGATCAATCCAGTGATCTACAAGAAGGCCGGCTTCGCCGCTTCCGACTTCGTGCCGGTCGCCCAGGTTTCACTGGCGCCGCTGCTGCTGGTCGTGCCGGAAAATTCGCCGTACAAGAACGTGCAGGAACTGCTGGCCGCCGGTAAGAAAGCCGGCAAGAACGGCCTGCCCTATGGTTCGGCCGGTGCAGGCGGGCTGTCGCACCTGGCCTCCGAATCGATCAACGCGCACGCGGACGGCAACTTCGTGCACGTGCCGTACAAGGGCGGCGCACCTCTGGTGCAAGCGCTGATGGCCAACGAAGTGGCGTGGGGCCTGCTGGGTACGGGCGATGCGCGCGGCTTCGTGCAATCGGGCAAGTTGCGCGCCATCGGCGTGTTGCGCAACGGCCGCTCCGAGCTGTGGCCGGGCATCCCCACGCTCACCGAGCAGGGCGTGCCTGGTGGCGTGGACTTCGACGTGTGGTTTGGCGTGGTTGCGCCGGCCAAGACGCCGGAACCCGTGGTGAAGCTCCTGAACGAGAAGATCGCGAAAATCGTCGCCGAACCTGCTTTCCGCAAGCGGCTGAACGAGCTCGGCGGCGTGGCGCCGGTCACCGGCAATACCATCGGAGATTTCGCGGAGGTGCTCAAGCGTGAACTGGCGGTGCTGCCCAAGGCAGCGCAGGCGGCGGGCTTGCAGCTCGACTGACGCCGGTGTCTTGCTCACAAGGGCTATCGGCTTGGCGGATCGGCGGATCGGCGGATCGGCGGATCGGCGGATCGGCGGATTGTGCTGGACGCCAGGTGATGCTCTTTCAGGCATCCGGTCTTGTGGCAGATTCAGGCCCTGTTCAGAAGCGAGTTCCACGATCAGGCCTCCTCTCTCGACCTTCCAGGAAGGTCTTGCCCGCTTCCGCGGGCTTTTCCAAGGGAGATCGGAGGACGGCCACCGGCATCGAGGAACCGCCCGTGTCCGAGTGGGTGCCGGAGCGTCCCCTACCAGCGCCAGAGGCCGTCCATTCCGCCGCGACGAGATGCCTACAGTTCCGAGAATCGTGTGTCGCCGGTGTGGGCGCGGCTAGGTACTTCGGCGCAACCTGAGTCGTTGCCGTGCCTCGACCTTCATCCCAGCAACCAAAGTGTCCGTCAGCACTCCGATCGCCATGCGAGGACGCTGGGCACTGTCGCGGAAAGGTCCGAGCGGCACCACTGCGTTCCAGAGAGGCGAATGGGGTGAGCRTGCGCCGGAATATTGGCCGGCGCCGGCCGCCAGGGCGCTGCAGGAGCAATATTTTCGGCGCCTGCATGTACTCGGCACCCGCGGCCGCTGGATCGAAGCTAGGACTCGACATCACGGCATCGGGGGGAACGTGATGAACATAAGGTTCGTACCGCGGTGCTGCCCCATCAGCCGCAAGTGAGAGGCAGCCTTCGCGCCAAACGGTCACTCACAGGCGAGCCGCCAGTGTTCCATACAGGCCGCCCCGTCACTGCCGCGCACTCTCGACGTGTGGACGGCGGCTGAGCAGCGGAGAACCGGTTTCCCGGCGAGGGGCCCTTCGACGACTTCGAAGTCCGGCACTGCCTCATCGCCCGACTCACTCCCGGGCGGTCGCGTGCCCTTTCGTGGTGAAGGTTGACCTATCTCCGTATAGGCCGGCCAGAAACGGTCCTCCTCCCTCGTGTGGGGGATGCCTGGTGGCGGCCACCTCGAAATGCACTTGTGCCGCTGAAGACCCCAGAGTCAAATGAGCGCTCGTGCGACTGTGTGAAGGCAAAGCCATGGGCCACCACTTGAACGCGCCGCTCCTGCTGGTTGCCGCGGCCGCGTGGTCGTTTCCACTTATAGCCTTCGGTCAGCCCGCCCGCGGCGAGCGACCTGTGGCATCCACAGCTTCGAGGGGTGCGCCGGCCACGCCGGACCAGAAGGCAAACCTGGATCTCCAGAAGTTGATCCTGGAAGTGACCAAGCTGGAGTCAGAAGCCAGGAAGCTGGAAAGCGAGAGCCAGGACCTGACGACTGCGCGATTCCAGAAGCTAGATGCCGAACTTGGGAAGCTCAGAGCCGAGACGCTGCATGTCCAACCGTGGTGGGGCACACTCGTTGGCGCCCTCCTCGGCTTTCTCGCCGTCGCCCTGACTGGGTGGGTCGCATGGCGCCAGTCCATCAAGGCAAGAATCAGCTCTTTCGACATGAAGGTCTTCGAGGCCAGGCTGGCAGGCTACGGGAAGCTGGTGGCCACCACCGACACGCTGGCGCTGTTCGCGCCCCACCGACTCGTAGACAAAGGTGCTTGCCAGTCTGCTGCCCGTCGACTCAAGACCCAGTATTTCAACCTGACGGGAATGCTGCTCACCGCGGAATCGAAAGAGCGCTACCTCGCGCTCGCCCATGCGCTCATGCGAGCAGGAACCTGCGACAACCTGAAAGTACCTGCGGACACGGTGCAACTGCGGCAATGGTGGGACGAAGAAACTCTGCGAAACGAGCGCGTCAACCTGGGCCTGGTGAAATCCGCGAAGGCGAAGCACAAGAAGATGACTCCGAAACAACGCGCTGATGCCGAAAACACGGCGGTCAACAATCACGAATTCGGCGACCCTCAAACGCATCCCAACGCTGATTTTGTCGTGCTCCAGTTCGCCGCCAGTCGTTTTCGCTCGGCGTTGATTGAGGACATTCAGAGCCGTCGCGCGCTCCACGTGCACTGAGTGAACGCAGGCCGACGACGGCCAACCTAGCCCAAGCCTAGCCGTAGCCCTAGCCTAGCCCCTCCTTGTAGACTTCGGCGACGACGTCCAGCAGCTTGTCCTCGAAGCGAGGGTCGCGCGAGAGCTTGAAGCTGCTCTGGCGATGCGGCTTTAGGCCATTGCGCTTCCACACGCGGCGGATGGTTGTCGGCCCTACGCCGAGCTGCGCGGCCAGCGTGCGCGTGCTCCAACCCTTTTTTCGGCCCTATTGTAGTGCGCTCGAAATGGTTGAACTTATTTGATGCGGCACACTCCGACCGCGACGGAGGTCGTCATGCGCATTGTCCCAAGGATCGAACTGGACGCTGTTGTTCCGCGTGAGTTGACGGCCCTGGCGCGGCGAGGCCGCGTCGAGGCTCGTGTGCAGCAACGGGCCAAGGTCGTTTTGCTCGCCGCTCAGGGCTGGCAGAACAAGGACATCGCCGCCGAGGTCGATCTGGATCGGCGCCAGGTGGCCTTGTGGCGCCAGCGCTTCCTGGACGGCGGGGTGGAGGCCCTGAAGCACGACGCGCCGCGCCCCGGGCGCACCCCCAGCGTGACCGCCGAGCTCGAATCGAGCATCGTGGACAAGACGCTTCACGACAAGCCCATCGCCGCACGGGCTGCGCCCGCGGCATGCCCCCTCGGCTCGCGGCTGCCAAGAAACGCGACACTGACAACGAGTACTTGAGCATGGTCGTGCAGGATGACCTCTAGTACCAGAACAAGGTCAAGCACAAGTATGCCCAGTTGGTCGATGGCGGATTGCCGACAACCTGGGCCTTCGCGCACTGCTGGACGCGGTCGATCTGACCGGTGGTGCGGAGAAGTACTTCAAGTCGCTCGGCATTGCGACGCCGCGCCTCATCGCCATCATTTCGGTCAACGCGGCGGCCGACGCGGCCGGGGGCATCGGCAAGAACAGTCGGGAGCCGACTTTCGAGCAGACGATGAGCGCCGTCACCAATGTCCAATTGCATCGCTATAACGTGGCGACGCTTCAGCAGACGCAACAAAGCCTCGACCGCTGGACTCGTGAACTCGCGGCACCCGAACGTGAGTTCGTACTTCATACGCCTGAGCTTCTAAGACGTGCCGGATGTGCCGCTGCGCCGCTTCCTGAACGAGATTCCGACCAGCTTCGTCCTGGACAAGGAGCAGGTTGCGCGACTGATCGCCACTGGCCGCGAGTTGCTTCGCAACAATCCGGACTATCAGCGTCTGCTGGTCGGTCTGCGCGCACACACAGACAAGGTCGTGCCGAAAGCCCTCGCGCCGTGACCTCGCCCCGTGCTACTCGGCGGAACGCAGTTTGCGTTTGGCCCGTTCGCTCAGCAGGTCGTAGATCGGCGGGATGCCGAGCAGGTTCATCACGACCATGGCGCCAAAGCAGGCGGCCAGCATCGGCAGCAGCAAATTGACGCTGCCCGTCATCTCGACGGCCAGGCAGATGCCCGTCAGCGGCGCACGGACGACTGCGGTAAAAAATGCTGCCAGGCCACTCTTGTCCAAGACAGAAAGGCGTTGAGCCATCCCGATGCGTGGGGTAAAAAGTTGTCGCCAAACGAACTTCCACCCCACTCACGAGAGGCCCAACGTGAAAGCATCATGCAGCATGTTCAGTCAGATCCTCAAGCTGATTCCTCGCATCGAGTT
>NZ_JBFUIU010000527.1:0-6317 GCF_056401695.1 Variovorax sp. P4_D9 | reverse complement strand
CTACGGGCCCAACGGCCTGCAGGTCGAGGGCCGCACCACGGTGCGCAAGATCGTCTCCGGCGTGACCGCCAGCCGGGCCTTGATCGAAGCCGCGATCCACGCCGAGGCGGATGCGATCTTCGTCCACCACGGCCTCTTCTGGCGTGGCCAGGACGGCCGCGTCACGGGCTGGATGCGACAGCGCCTCGGCCTGCTGCTCGGCGACGACGTCAACCTGTTCGCCTATCACCTGCCGCTCGATGCCCATCCCGAGCTCGGCAACAACGCGCAGCTCGGCCTGCGGCTCGGCCTGGTGGCGCACCCAGGTTCCGCCGGCCGTTTCGGCGAGCAGGAGATCGGCTTCCTCGGCGCCCGCGACAGCGGTGAGGGCTTCGCGAGCGCGAAGCTTCTGGCCGCGCATGTCGAGAAGGCGCTCGGCAAGGCGGTGAAGCTGGTCGAGGGCGCGCCGCGACCGATCCGCAACGTGGCCTGGTGCACGGGTGGCGCGCAGGGCTACTTCGAGGCCGCGATCGCCGCCGGCGCCGACGCCTTCATCACGGGCGAGATCTCGGAGCCACAGGCCCACTACGCCCGCGAGATGGGTGTCGCCTACCTGGCCTGCGGCCACCATGCCACCGAACGCTACGGTGCCCCGGCCGTTGCGGCCCATGTGGCCGCGCAGCTGGGCCTGGCGCACGAATTCATCGACATCGACAATCCGGCGTGAGCTTCGACACCGCTTCCCCCATCGCCCTCACGATCGGCGATCCTGCCGGCATCGGACCCGAGATCGTCGCCAAGGCCTTTCGCGATGCCGCCGCCGATCTGCGCGGATGCTTCGTCGCCGGCGATGCCAGCATCGTGCGCCGTGCCGCCCAGGCGATCGCCGCCGACGGGGCCCCTGCCTTGCCGGTCGCACTCATCGAGGCGGCGCGCGAAGCCCGCGATGCACCGCCGGGCTGCATTCCCGTGCTGCAGGTGGTCGCGCCGCCGGATGCGGCCGTCGTGCACGGCCGTATCAGTGCGGTCTCGGGCCGCATTGCCGGCGATTGCGTGGTTTGGGCCGCACGCGCCGCGCTGCGCGGCGAGATTGCCGCGATCGTCACGGCGCCGCTGCACAAGGAAGCCCTCGCGGCGGCCGGCTTCCCCTATCCGGGCCACACCGAACTGCTGCAGGCCGAGGCCGCGGCCCATCTCGGCCGGCCGCTGTCCGAGGTGCCGGTGCGGATGATGCTCGCCAACGACGAACTGCGCACCGTGCTCGTGAGCATCCACATGTCGCTGCGCCACGCCATCGAGGCCGTGACCTTCGAAGGCGTGCTGCAGACGCTGCGGATCGCGCACCAGGCGCTCGGCGCGGTGCTCGGGCGGGCTCCGAAGATCGGCGTGGCGGGCCTCAATCCGCATGCGGGGGAGGGTGGGCTGTTCGGCTCCGAGGAGCGCGACATCATCGCGCCGGCAATCGCCTCGGCGCGGGCCGAAGGCATCGATGCCGATGGTCCGCACGCACCCGACACCGTCTTCATGCGTGCCCGCGCCAAGGCCGATCGCCCCGGCGAGTTCGACGTCGTGATTGCGATGTACCACGACCAGGGGCTGATACCGGTCAAGTACCTGGGCGTCGAGAAGGGCGTCAACGTGACGCTGGGCCTGCCGCTGGTGCGCACCAGCCCCGATCACGGCACCGCCTTCGACATCGCGGGCACCGGACGGGCCGATGCCTCGAGCCTGATCGAAGCCGTGCGGATGGCCCGGTCGCTGTCGCGCGGGCGCTGAGCCCGCGCGGAGCCTTCTAGTCAGTTGAGGACAGAGCAAAAACTGCTCCGCAGTTTTCTTGGTCTGTCCCGCAAGATATCAAGGCCGCTTGAGGCTGTCGCGGATCTCGCGCAGCAGCATGACGTCCTCGGGGGTGGCCGCGGGCGGTTGGGGCGCCGCCTCGGTCAAGTTGCGCAGCTTGTTGATCTGCTTGACCATCAGAAAGATGATGAAGGCGAGGATCACGAAGTTCACTGCCACGGTGATGAAGTTGCCGTAGGCCAGCACGGGTGCGCCGGCCTTTTTGAGTTCGACCAGGGTGTCGGCCACGCCGGCCGGTCTGGCGCCGAGCACGATGTAGAGGTTCGAGAAGTCGAGCTTGCCGAAGATGAGACCGACCAGCGGCATGATGATGTCGCTCACCAGCGAGTCGACGATCTTGCCGAAGGCCGCGCCAATGATCACGCCGACCGCCAGGTCGATGACGTTGCCCTTGACGGCAAATTCGCGGAACTCTTTCAGAAAGCTCATGTCGTGCACCTCTTCTGCGGGTTGTTATGAACGGCGGCCAGTATAGGGGTGGGGTCGGTGTCTGTTCCTGATCAAGGATGCGTGCGGCGCGGGCTCGGCATCGTTGAATTCGCCTTTTACGCTCCGCTACAATCGCGGGTTGACCCAAGTCCCCCCGAAGAAGATTGAGGATCTCCATGAGTGACAGCAGCGTGAGCACCGCCGGCCGCCCCCGGATCGACACCAGCAAGCGGACATGGTTGATCGCATCAGGCTGCGCAGGCGCAGTGGGTGGCGTGGCCGTGGCCGTGCCGTTCGTGAGCTCCTTCCAGCCTTCGGAAAAAGCCAAGGCCGCCGGTGCGCCGGTCGAGGCCGACATCGGTGCCCTGCAGGTCGGCGAAAAGATGACCGTCGAGTGGCGCGGAAAGCCGGTCTGGATCCTCAAACGTTCGCCCGAACAGGTCGCCGAGCTGCCCAAGCTCGACCCGCTGCTCGCCGATCCGCAATCCAAGCGCAACCCCGAAGAGTTCACGCCCGCCTACGCTCGCAACGACCACCGCTCGATCAAGCCCGAGATCCTGGTGGTCGTCGGCATCTGCACCCACCTGGGCTGCTCGCCCATCGATCGCTTCCAGACCGGCCCGCAGGCTTCGCTGCCCGACAACTGGGAGGGCGGCTTCCTTTGCCCCTGCCACGGCTCGACCTTCGACCTGGCCGGCCGCGTCTTCAAGAACAAGCCCGCACCCGACAACCTGCCGGTGCCGCCGCACATGTATCTCTCCGAAACGCGCCTCCTGATCGGCGACGACAAGAAGGCCTGAGGAGAACGACGACATGGCTGAATTCCACGAAATTTCCCCCAACGCGCCGGCCAACGAGAAGCTGCTCAACTGGGTCGACAACCGCTTCCCCCTGACCAAGCTCTGGAACGACCAGTGGGGCAAGTACTACGCGCCGAAGAACTTCAACTTCTGGTACATCTTCGGCTCGCTCGCGATGCTGGTCCTGGTGATCCAGATCGTGACCGGCATCTTCCTCGTGATGCACTACAAGCCCGACGCCGCACTGGCGTTCGGCTCGGTCGAGTACATCATGCGCGACGTGCCGTGGGGCTGGCTGATCCGCTACATGCACTCGACGGGGGCCTCGGCCTTCTTCATCGTCGTCTACCTGCACATGTTCCGCGGCCTGATGTATGGCAGCTACCGCAAGCCGCGCGAGCTGATCTGGATCTTCGGCTGCGCGATCTTCCTGTGTCTGATGGCCGAGGCCTTCATGGGCTACCTGCTGCCCTGGGGCCAGATGAGCTACTGGGGTGCGCAGGTGATCGTGAACCTGTTCTCCGCGATCCCCTTCGTCGGTCCTGACCTGGCCCTGCTGATCCGCGGCGACTACGTGGTGAGCGACGCCACCCTCAACCGCTTCTTCAGCTTCCACGTGATCGCCGTGCCGCTGGTGCTGCTCGGCCTGGTGGTGGCCCACCTGATCGCGCTGCACGAAGTCGGTTCGAACAACCCCGACGGCATCGAGATCAAGGCCAACCGCGGCGCCGACGGCCATCCGGTTGACGGCATCCCGTCGCACCCGTACTACACGGTGCACGACATCTTCGGCGTGGTGGTGTTCCTGACGATCTTTTCGGCCGTGATCTTCTTCGCGCCCGAAGCCGGCGGCTACTTCCTCGAATACAACAACTTCATCCCGGCCGATTCGCTGAAGACGCCGAGCCACATCGCGCCGGTCTGGTACTTCACGCCTTTCTATTCGATGCTGCGTGCCATCACCAGCGAGATGATGTATGCGCTGATCGCCTGCGTCGTCGCGGGAGCCGGCTACGGCGCCTGGAAGGCCCGCTTCCCGTCCTTCATCAAGGTTGGTGTGGTGGTCGTCGCCGTCGGCGTCATCGCGATGATGCTGTCGATCGACGCCAAGTTCTGGGGCGTGCTGGTGATGGGCGGCGCGGTCGTCATCCTGTTCTTCCTGCCCTGGCTCGACCACAGCCCGGTGAAGTCGATCCGCTATCGCCCGAGCTGGCACAAGTACGTCTACGGCGTGTTCGTCATCAACTTCGTGGTGCTAGCCTATCTCGGCGTGCAGCCGCCGTCGCCTGTCGGCGAACGCATCTCGCAGATCGGAACGCTCTTCTATTTCGGTTTCTTCCTGCTGATGCCGTGGTGGAGCCGCCTCGGCGAATTCAAGCCGGTCCCCGAGCGCGTGGTTTTCAACGCTCACTGACCGGGAGACAACAAGAATGAAGAAACTGATCCTCACGTTGATCGCAGCGCTCGGCATCGTCACCGGCGCGCAGGCTGCCGAAGGCGGCATGGCCTGGGACAAGGCACCGAACCGCACCACCGACCTGGCGGCGCTGCAGAACGGCGCCAAGCTGTTCGTCAACTACTGCCTCAGCTGCCACTCGGCGTCGTTCATGCGCTTCAACCGGCTGCAGGACCTCGGCATCTCCGAGCAGCAGATCAAGGACAACCTCCTGTTCACGACCGACAAGATCGGCGAGACCATGAAGATCAACATGGACCCGCACCAGGCCAAGCAATGGTTCGGCACGGTGCCGCCCGACCTGACCCTGGTGGCGCGTTCGCGTGCCGGCCACGGCGGCACCGGCGCCGATTACCTCTACACCTACCTGCGCACCTTCTACCGCGACGACACCAAGGCCACCGGCTGGAACAACCTCGCGTTCCCGGCCGTGGCGATGCCGCACGTGATGTGGGAACTGCAGGGCGAACGCCGCCCGGTCTTCGAGAAGGTCGAAGCCCACGGCCATGAGACCGAGATCTTCAAGGGCTGGGAGCAAGTGAAGCCCGGCACCATGACGCCGATGCAGTTCGACCAGAACATGGGCGACCTCGTGAGCTTTCTGCAGTGGATGGCCGAGCCGGCGCAAAACACCCGCATCCGCGTCGGTGTGTGGGTGCTGCTGTTCCTGGTCGTGGCGGTGGTTTTCACGTGGCGCCTCAATGCTTCGTACTGGAAAGACGTCAAGTAGTACCACGCCGATCCGGTGCCTCGTGCGCCGGGTCCCGCAGAGTGGGTTGCCCAAGCGACCCACTCTTTTTGATTTTTAGGAGTCTTTCGCCATGATGGTCCTGTATTCTGGAACGACCTGCCCCTTTTCCCATCGCTGCCGCTTCGTGCTGTTCGAGAAGGGCATGGATTTCGAGATTCGCGACGTCGATCTCTACAACAAGCCCGAGGACATCAACGTGATGAACCCGTACGGGCAGGTGCCGATCCTGGTCGAGCGCGACCTGATCCTGTACGAATCGAACATCATCAACGAGTACATCGACGAGCGCTTCCCCCATCCGCAGCTGATGCCCGGCGACCCGGTCGACCGTGCCCGCGTTCGCCTGTTCCTGCTCAACTTCGAGAAGGAATTGTTCGTGCACGTCTCGACGCTCGAGAACCGCACCACCAAGGGCAACGAGAAGGCGCTGGAGAAGGCGCGCTCGCACATCCGCGACCGCCTCACGCAACTGGCACCGGTGTTCCTCAAGAACAAGTACATGCTGGGCGACAACTTCTCGATGCTCGACGTCGCGATCGCGCCGCTGCTGTGGCGCCTCGACTACTACGGCATCGACCTCAGCAAGAACGCGGCCCCGCTCTTGAAGTACGCCGAGCGCATCTTCTCGCGTCCGGCCTACATCGAGGCGCTGACGCCATCCGAAAAGGTCATGCGCAAGTGAGTCGCTGGCGCTGTCGCTCATGATCAACGCGCTCGAATCGTCATCCACCCGCCCGTACCTGATCCGGGCGCTGTATGAATGGTGCACCGACAACGGCTTCACGCCGTATGTCGCGGTGCAGGTCGATGATACGGTGCAGGTGCCGCGCGAGTACGTCAAGAACGGCGAGATCGTGCTGAACATCAGCTTCGACGCCACCAGCTCGCTCAAGCTCGGCAACGACTTCATCGAGTTCAAGGCCCGCTTCGCCGGCACGGCGCGCGAGATCAGCGTGCCGGTCGGCCGCGTGATCGCGATCTACGCGCGCGAGAATGGCCAGGGCATGGCGTTTCCGGCGCCGGCACCTGCTGCGGGCGATGTCAG
>NZ_JBFUIU010000526.1:0-6323 GCF_056401695.1 Variovorax sp. P4_D9 | reverse complement strand
GCTTCACCCACTCGCCCACCAGCGACTCGCGCACGCCGAAGACCGCATCCGAATCAAGGTAGGGATCGCCCTTGCGGAACACGTGGGTCACCAGCGTCTGGAAGCCCGGCGCCTTTACCATGAAGTGCAGGTGGGCCGGGCGCCACGGATGGCGGCGCGTGGCGCGCAGCATGTCGCCGACGGTGCCGTCATCAGGAATGGGATAGGCCACGGCGGCGATGGTGCGGAAGTGGAAGCGGCCTTGCGCGTCGGCGTGGAGCACGCCGCGCGCCTGGGCATGGTCCAGCTCCGCGTGCTGAACGTCATAGTGGCCTCCGCTGTCGGCCTGCCAGACGTCGAGCGTCGCACCGGCGATCGGGCTGCCGTCGATCGATCGCACCGTGCCGCGCACCAGGCAGGGCTCGCCGCTCGCCCCGTTGCCGACGTCGTCGCCGTTCTCGTAGTGCGGCGCACCCTCGACATGGAAAGGCCCGAACACGGTTGCCTCGGTGCAGCCGGCGGGCTTGTCGTGGTTCATCATGATGGTGAGCATTGACAGGCCTAGCGTGTCGCTCAGCAGAATGAACTCCTGCCGCTTGTCGTCGCACTTCTGGCCGGTCGCCGTGAGGAACTGGATGCCTTGCATCCACTCCTCCTCGGTCAGTTCGACCTCGCGGGCGAAATCGTGCAAGTGCTGCACGAGACTCGTCAGGACATGCTTCAGGCGTGGACTGGGTGTGTCCGCGAATCGTTCGATCACCGCCTCGGTGATGGTGTGCTGATTGAGAGTGCGCATGGGTGGGGTCTCCTTGGATTGAGCGGGTCGAAGGTCAAAAAGGGCACAGCGCCATGGCCCAGAAGCGCGTGCCCTGCGGACGGTTGCGTGCGCCGAACTCGGACTGGATGCGAAGCGTCAGCGAGAAATTCGGGTTGAAGCGAAAGCTGGCGAAGGGCACAAGCGCGTTGACACGGCCCTTGCTGCCCTTCACCGCGACGCCGTTCACTTCGTCGTCGGTGGTCTGGCGATAGATGTAGCCATTGACACCGACCAGCAGTTCCCGCATCGCACGGTAGCCGGCACTGAACTCGATCGAGGCTTCGTTGCCGAATTGGTAGCCGGTCGCCTTGTTGCGGTCATTGCAGCCCCAGCGGAACTTCGCGCTGATGTCGCTGCGCGGAGTCGGAAACCAGGTGAACGCATAGACCGGCGCGATCTGGTCGTAGTTGCGGCCGATGTTGACGTCGTGCACGTCGTAGCTCCCGGTGCGCAGGTTGATCTCGACGCCCAGCGTCTGGTGGAAGGTCGTGCCGTGCCAGCCGAGGATGATCGGGAAGAACGACAGGTCGGACAGCCCGGTCCGCTGTCCGCCGCGATCCAGCGCCAGCAACGGCGCGGGCCGCGCGACGCCGAGCCTGAGGTCGACCGCGCTGATCGGCCGGACAATCCGCGTCTCAACGTTGGCGCCGAGAAACACGACGCCCGGCCACACATAGGACAGCCGCGGGGCCACCACATCGGACTGCAGCCGGAAGTCAGCGAAGCGAGGGCTGTCGTGGCCGGCGTTGTCCTTGAACTGCGAAGCCGTGTAGTGCTGATAGAGCAGCAGCCAGTGGGCACCTTCGGGCAGCCTGCAGCCGGCGAAGGTGTTGTCGACGCCAATCGGATAGGAATTGCCCCGCCCTCGGTGGCCGAAGCAGTACCTGCCGACCCCCGGCAGGCGGCGAACGCGAGCAGCGCGCCCAGCTGCGAGCCGCGAGGGTTCATGGCGCAGGCCGGTCGCCGTCGAAGGCGTTCTGGAGCAACTGCCGGATGGCCCGCGCCTCCAGCGGCCGCGGGTTAGGATAGCGGTTCTCCATCGCCAAGGCGCAGGCCCGGTCGAGGTCGCTGCCGCGAAGGCCGAGGTCCTTCAGCGCCATGCTCGCGCCGGCGCCCCTGGCGAGATCGAACACGCCCTGCGCCGCATTCGTGCATCCGAGCGCCTGGGCGATGCGCGCCATGGCCTCCGGCGCCGCGGGGGCGTTGTAGGCGAGCGCATGCGGCAGCACGATGGTGTGCACCTGCGCGTGCGGCAGGTCGAAGCTGCCGCCGAGCGTGTGGCACAGCTTGTGGTGCAGGCCCACGCCGGCACCGCTCAGCGCGGTGCCGCAGAGCCAGGCGCCATACAGCGCGTCGGCACGGGCGGCCGAGACCTTTGCATCATCCGCGCTCGCGAAAGCGGGCATCGCACGGCCGAGGGCGGCAATCCCCTCCTGCGACATCAACGCAACGACCGGATTGATGTCGGCGGCATAGAGACTCTCGGCCGCATGGGCCAGCGCATTCATGCCGCTGGTGACGCTGATCTCCAGCGGCAGCGAGCGGGTGAGGTCAATGTCGTAGACCACGGTGCGCGGAAGCACGCGTGCGTCGTTGCCGGTCTTCTTGAGGCCGGCCTCGGTGATGCCGTAGATGGCGGTCATCTCGGAACCGGCGTAGGTGGTCGGTATCGCAAGGATCGGCAGGCCCGACTCCAGGGCGATCGCCTTGCCGAGGCCGATGGTGGATCCGCCGCCGACGGCCACCGCGCAATCGGCACCGAGGCGCCGGGCGAGCGTGCGGGCCTCGCGTGCTGTCTCGATCGGCACGTGCATCTCGGCGCGATCGTAGATGCCGACGCAGGCGCTGCCCAGGATCGATGCGACGCGCTTGGCTTCGGAGCGCTGGCCGGGCGTGCTGAGGACGAGGGCGCGGGTCGCGCCGAGAGTGTTGATCTCGGCAGACAGACGGTCGAGCGTGCCGGTTCCGAACACGACGCGCTGGGCGTGGGTGGAATGAGTGAAGGTCTTCATGCAAGCACGCTTTCCTGCGCGGTGCGCGCATGTCCATGCCGAGCGCGGTCGACGAAGCGGATGCGCAGTTCGTCGCCGGGCGAGGCGTCCACCTCGTCTTCCGCCAGAAGTCGCACCATCCGCCGACTTGAGCGCCGGTCGTCGCGCACCTGCAGCAAGGCCGGAATCCAGGGGGCCACCGAGCCGCTGCGACGGACCGCGCCGACATAGTCGGCCTCGGCCGGTGCGCACATCGCGCCTGCCAGGGCGGCGTCGATGCGCCAGCGCGAGGCGCGTGATGCGCGTGAAGCGCGAGTGATGGTGCCGGTCATCTCGTGCGACCGCTGCAGCACCGACGACGCACCGGCCAGGTCCCCGATCTGGATCAGGCGCCGCGCTTCAGTCGAAGAACAGCGCACGGCCTCCTGCGTGCCGGGCACCGCGTCGAGCGCCACAGGTGCCACGCCGAAGCCGAGCGCCCCTCCCAGCGTCGAGAGATACGCGACCGTGCCGACGCGCCCGCGTCCGCAGGCGAAGTTCTCGCCGACGATCAGCTCACGCATGCCCAACTGCCTCAGCAGCGTGTCGCGCACGAACGCCTCGGCGTCTTGCCGGCTTCGCTGCTGGTCGAAGTGCAGCACCAGACAGTGGTCGACCGCTTTGGTAGCGTTCAACAATTGCACGCGATCGGCCACGCTCGACAACAACCTCGGGCATGCATCCGGCTGGACGACCGCCCGGGGATGCGGGTCGAAGGTCACCACCGCGGTCGGCAGCCCAAGCTGGTCGCCGCGTGCGCGCAGTTGTCGAAGCACCTTCGCGTGGCCCCGGTGGACGCCGTCGAACATGCCGATCGAGATGACCGCACCCTGCAACGCGAAGCCGCTGGAGTCAGTGATGACCTGCATGGCGCTCTCTCAGATCGCGAGGGTGCTGCTGAGCGAGAGCTTCTCCTGATGCCGCGCGGCGTCCATCGCCTTCGCGTAATCGGCGGTGGCCTTGTAGTCGGTGTTGTCATCGATCTCGGACTCGATGCCGCAGACCTGGCGCGCCAGCTTGCCGTAGGTGCCCGAACCCGAGAACTCGGCGCGCTGCATCGTCAGCATTCGAATGCTCTGCAGCGGCGTGCCATTGAAGTTCTCGAACACGAAGAGCCGGTTGCCCCAGTCGGTCAGGAACAGGTCGCGAATCACGCGGCCGATACGAAGGCGGTCCTTCGGCCGGCCGACCGGCCCGGTGTTCAWCTTCTCGAACAGCGTGTTGAGCTTCGAGTCCTCCCACTGGTCCTCGGTGGCGAAGAGCAGCGCGCTTCGACCCGACAGGTCGACCAGTTCGTAGATCATCTGCGAGAAGTTCTCGAGGTACAGCGCACGGCCGAAGTCGTAGATCAGGATGTTCGGCTTGTAGAGCCCGCCCGGAGTATGGAAGCCGAGTTCCTCGCTCGCCACCACGTGCGCCAGCATCGCCTGGTGGAAGCCGATCAGCTTGGCCACCCGCGTCTGCACCGCCGGGATCTTGCTGGTACCGATGTGTTCGGTGATGAGCACGGCAAGTCCGGCCATCAGTTCGGCACGGACCATCTGGCGGACCAGCGCGTGGTAGTGCAGCCAGTCGAAGACACGCTGCGGATAGAGCTTGGCATGCTCGGGATTGCCGAGATGGAACACATGCGACCAGGGGATGAAGACGTGGTCGAACACGGTCATGCCGTCGAGCTCGTCGCCCTTGGAGGCCAGCGGATGCTCGACCGCGTCCTCCTTCACCAGGCTCTCGCGGCACACCACGCTGAGGCCCTTGGTGGCCACCGGCACGGCGGCAAAAATGATCTGGTCTCCCGGAATGCCCGGACGGAAGAAGACGCCGATATGGACCCAGTCGGCAAAGGCGGTGCCGGTCGACACGGCCTTGACGCCGTCGACCACGATGCCCAGCTCATTGCGCTCGATCACCCGCAGCCCTGGCGACCTGGCCTGCGCATCGGGGGAGGAGCGGTCCATCTGCGGATCGACGAAATTGGGCGCGCAGTTGTGGTCGCGTTGACGCACGAACTCGGCGAAGTCGGCGATGTTCTGTGCCAGCGGCCGGCCCTCGGTGCCGATCGACTGGGTCTGCCAGGGCATCGGATCGTCGGTGTACGTGGTCAGCACGTAGTTGTTGACGTCCGGCGTGCGGGGGAACGACGCACCCATCATTTCCCGCATCACGATCTCGTGGTAGCGGCGCTTCTTCTTCAGCTCTTCCCTGGTGCGGTGGCCGAACCACATCATCGAGCGGCGCTCGCCGGCCTCGTCGACATAGGTCATCACATCCTGCAGGTCGGGGCGGTGGTGCAGGTCGTAGAAGTCGGCATGGCGCTCGGCATAGTCGCGGGTTTTTGGGTGCGTGGCGACGTTGTCGATCTTCTCGTTGCCGACCCAGACGACACGGCCGTCATTGAGGGACTCGAGGTATTGCTTTCCGGTTCTCAGCATGGCTGTTCCTTGGTGGTGGTGGCGAATGAAACCGTTGGCTCAGGCATGAGCGGTCGGCTGGGTGGTTGCATAGGACCGCTTGCAGTACACAAGCGGATCACGGTGCTCTTCGGTGTGCGCTGCGGTGGCCAGCACACGCACGATAAAGATGCTGTGGGTGCCGACCTCGGTCGCGCTGACCACGCGGCAGTCGAGCGCGACGAGTGCATCCTCGCTGTAGGGCGCGCCGGTGGAAAGGGTGCTCCAGCCGCCCTGCTCGAAGCGCTCGTTCATCGGTACGGCGCCGACACCGGCAAACAGGTCGGAGGTGCTGCGCTGATGCGCACTGAGCCAGTTGACGCAGAGCACGTCGTTGGTCTTGATGACACCGTTGACGTAGCTGCGCCGGTTCATGCAGACCAGCAGCGTGGGCGGATCGGCGCAAACGGAAGCAACGGCCGAGCAAGTGACACCGGCGATGCCGGCAGGACCGGCGGTCGTCACGACGGTCACGGCCGTCACCGCATGGGCCAGGGCCTCCCGGAATTCGAGGTCCGAGACCCCTCCTCCGGCCAGTGATTCGACTGCATCGTTCAATACATGGTGGGTCATGTCTGCGCTCCTCAGGGCCGTTGGGACAGAGGCCGGATTGGTCTCTGCGGGTGAGGGAAATAGTAGGCGGCGCAGGCGCGCGGCACCATCGGTCGCAGCGGAATAGACACTATTCCCCGATCGAGGGTCGGCCGGTTCCAGGGTACGCTGGGATGCGGCCATCCATGACGGATTCAACAAAGACGGCCGTGCTCCGGTGGCGAGAACATCGACGCTCCAGCATCAGGAGATGCTATGGATGCCTCCCTCCCGAAGGGGAATCAGAAGACTGGGGGTGGTGAGATGACGTCGAAGGCGGCGAGAGCAGTCGTTGGTCGCAGAGATCGAAGCTCGGCACGAGCGGGTGGACCCTCTGCTGGATACGGCATCAAAGTGCCCAAGGCGTGATAGACCAAGGTCTTCACAAACACCGCAGAGGGTCCGTCATGAATCGTAATACAGGCATGAATGCAGGACAAATCATCGGCACCATGA